>RZYD01000177.1 GCA_009930445.1 Bacteroidia bacterium
CAATACAAGACTCATTTAATAATCACCGGTAAGGTGACATTCACATTTAAAGCTTTGATATCAATGAAATAGAGCCCTGCGTCAAATTGTTCCAAAGTTACGCTATTTTTCCCCGGGGAGTTAGAATCCACTTTTGACTTTAATTCATCCCCTTTAAAATTTAAAACACGTATTGTGGCATCGGTAAGGGGCACTGGTGTAGAATAATTCACAATACTACATTGATTCTGTGTGGTAATTGCCACTGAAATTTTCTGAGGGTTTTGCTGAACCTCACGGTCAGAGGATTTTACTGCGCTGGCAAAAACTGTAGGAGAAATAAAAAGTACTCCACAAAAGAAAAGAAAAGCAGAAAGGGAAAATGTAGTTTTCATTTTGAAGTGTTTTAAATACCGGATAAAAATAATTTACAATAATAGCAAAAGCGAATTATTTCGCTCAATACCATGTTGTTGTTCCTATTCTGAATCTTCCGGTAGGTCAATGCCACTTATCGTTGAATTTTTACCGTTCATCGATTACAAAGGGATGAATCTCGCCTGCTTTTGTGATTGAAATGGATTTCAGTTACTTTTGGATAAAGATTTAACGATGACTGCTACAGATAATTCAGATCGTTTCCTTGATCTTTACGAACGGCACAAGGTGTTCGTGCATATTATTTTCTGGCTGGCCTATTTGCTGGTCATCACAATCCTCTCCTCGGCCTTCTATACAAAAACAACGTTTTTTGAATTATTTTTGCAACTGGGGTGTTCATTATGGATTGATGTAGCTGCAACATACTTCACTGCCTACTTCCTGCTTCCCAGGCTTTTGTTAAAAAAAAAGTATGTAGGTTTTGTTATGTTGTTGTTGCTTTCAGCGATATTCTTCATTCTGATGCAACGGGTAATGCAGGTATACGTTACTTTTCCGGTTTTTTATCCGGAAGTCACCCGAAAAATGATTTTTTTTGATTTTAATCCTGCCTATTCTATCGTAAATATCTATGCAGTGGTGGGAATTGTGACCTCGGCCCGGCTTTTTAAATACTGGTTTTTCTTTCAGCGGCAGGCGTATCGCCTGGAAAATGAAAAGCTGGAGGCGGAACTAAAATATCTCAAATCGCAGATTCATCCCCATTTTCTGTTTAATACGCTGAATAACCTGTACGCCCTGACATTGGATAAATCTGACCTGGCACCGCGCGTAGTCATCCGGTTATCGGAATTGCTCAGCTATATGCTCTATGATGCCAATGCGCAAACGGTTCCCCTGCAGAAAGAGATCGATCTGATTGAAAATTACATGGAGCTGGAAAATTTAAGGCGTGGCGGTGATCTTCGCATCCACTGGCAGAAATCAGTCGACCAGCCCCTGACACCAATTACACCTCTGTTGTTCATCCCTTTCATTGAAAACAGCTTTAAGCACGGGGTTTGGAATGATGTTGGGCAACCCGAAATTTCCATTTCTTTGGTAGTCAAAAACAATGCCCTTACCTTTGACATTCAAAACAGCATAGGGTCGACAGGGTCGAACAAACTTTCCAACGAAACGGAAGGGGAAGGCATCGGTTTAAGAAATGTAAAACGGCGACTGGAAATACTATATCCCAACCACCATTCGCTCGAAATAATACAGAATAAAAACCGATACCAGGTAAGGTTGGTGCTGAATTTAATGCGTAAAAAAAATGAAGATCAAGTGTTTATTGGTTGATGATGAACCGCTGGCACTGCGGGTGGTTGAGTCGCACATTGAAAAACTAAACGACCTTGAGGTTGTAGCCAAATGCCGCAATGCACTGGAAGCGTTTGAAGTGATAAAAAAGCAGCGTGTCGACCTGATGTTTTTGGATATTCAAATGCCCGGTATCACGGGGCTGGATTTTTTGAAAAATCTTCGCCATCGCCCGGCGGTAGTATTTACCACAGCGTACAGAAATTACGCGCTGGAAGCCTTCGATCTGGATGTTCTCGACTACCTGCTAAAACCCATTTCCTTTGAACGTTTTTTTCAATGTATCCAAAAATATTACCAGTATGCGGGCAGTGGAAACGCAATTTACCAACCAAAAGACGAACCACATACAACCCCGGAATCAGACAAACCCTTATATGTCAGACAGGGCAAAAGAGCTATTAAGATTCCTACAGGCAAAATTTACTATATTGAAAGTCTGAAAGATTACCTTCAAATTCATACCCATGATGAAAAATATGTAGTAAAAATGACCCTCAGCAGTCTTGAAAATGAACTGCCTGAGTCATCTTTTCTCCGGATTCATAAATCGTTTATCGTGGCCATTCCATACATTACAGCTCTCACTCCCACCCGAATTTTTATGGGAGAGATCGAGCTACCGATTGGCCGTAATTACAAAATGAATGTACTTTCCCGCCTTGACTATAAATAGGATTAAAGCTTAATTCGTGGTTTCGCAGTAATCATAAGGTAAATAAAATGTTGCATTTTTTGTGCGGTTGCCGCCGGATAAACTACCTGCATAGTGGAAGTGGGAAGAAAAACCGAATAGCCACCCTGTATTGTAGTCGCTTCGGAGAAGTACCATTTCAGCGTCAAATCGGCTTCAGACCCCGGCGAAGCAGTACTGGAGGCCGGTTGAAAATGCTGAAGCTCAAAGTAATGGAGGTCGAGCATTACACGTAACGGTTTTGCCAGTTGGTATTCCAAACTCAGATAATAATCTTCCAGTCCCTGTTCCGGAATTCTGTTAAAGTAATCCATATACCCGTAAAAGCCGTGGCGTTTTCCGTAAAGGAGATCGAAGGTCGATGCAGAATTGGTGGCCCCGCTTAGGATGTCTGCGCCGATACGCGCTCCAATTTTCCCTTCAGTGAAATGAAATCCGCCATTCAACGAAAGACACCAGGCTAGGCCATCCCATAATGGGTCGTGCTTTTTTTGAAGGTAGAAATAGGCCTGATACCTCCAATCGCCTGGGTTACCAATTGCTCCGGCGCCCAATGTTGAAGTATAGGCCAATGCGGTGGTTGTATCAGATTTTGTATTCCCACTCACCACGGAAATAAGCGAAAAAGTGTGCGCAGGCTTGGTGAAGGCGTAGTGAAGCAAGTTCAGATTCTTTATTTTCAACGGACTGTAAGAATCTCCACGATGCTTTTGGTTGTTGTAAGATGTGCCCAGATCCAGGGTATGGTTATTCCGGGAAAAACCAATCAGCAAAGCATCGTAGGTAATCTGATAATCGTTCCAGCCACGGTTGGAGAGAATGCGTTGATCATCGTAATTCAGGGTTTGTCGCCCCACTTTAATCTGCAGGCTTTCAGTGGGTTTGAGCGCAACCCAAGCGCGATAGACTGCAATTCCGGAGGTATTGCCAAACATTCCGCTATAATTAAACCGATCGTCATCACCCCAAACCCGTACATCACGGATATCAAAACACATTGCGATGCGGCCGGCAGCGTGTAGCAGAGCTAGGCTGGAGCGCTGACTGACGGAAATGGCAAGTTTTTCGCCATCACTCAAAGGAGCCTTATACCCTTTATCAAAAAGAACCCGTGGGCGAATTTCTATTTCCAGTTCAGTTTGCGCGAAAGCAGCGACGATTAGACCACAGAAAAAAAAGATCAAGAAAAACCTTTTCATAAGCGATTTTTTTAAAATTCGAGTTCAAAATACAAATTAATTTACAAAAGTAACACACCAAATTAATAAGTAATTAATATATAGCAAGTTAACGGATAGGCATATAGGATATGTATTTGAATAAGCCCCATAAACACGGATCGGATCGTTTCTGAGGAACCTGTTTCAACCTTAATTTACTTAATTTGTATATCTCCAATATAAAAAATATATTTTATCCAATAATCAACTATTAATATAATATTATTAGTTTAGTGTAACAGAATATTTATTATATATTACTTATTGCAGTTATAAATATTGGATATTCGTCACTAAACATAAACCTGACAAGAAAATTAATTTATACTTCCCTGTAGATATGCCTTAGTGATTTCGGTTTGCGGATGATTAAAAAAGCGATCGGCAGGCCCATGCTCGACAACTTCACCGAGGTACATAAAAACCACATAATCGGCCAAACGAATAGCCTGACGTAGAATATGCGTAACCAGAACAAGGGTGTAATTACTTTTTAGCTGCAGAAATTTCTGTTCAATTTCCTGGCTGGAAATCGGGTCGAGCGCAGAAGTGGGCTCGTCGGCAAGAATAATCTCCGGATCAACAGCCAGTCCACGGGCCAGACAAAGCCGTTGCTGTTGTCCGATGGAAAGACTTGCAGCGGGTTCATGCAGGCGATGTTTTACTTCCTCCCACAAACTGGCCTGATGCAGGTAATGCTGCACCCGTTTGTCGAGAAATTGTTTTTTTCTTCGCCCTGAAAGCCTCAGCCCATAAGCTACATTATTATAAATACTCATCGGCAAGGGATAAGGACGCTGAGACAGCAATCCCATATTCTTTCTGAGGGTTGTTATATCTTTATGACTATGCAGAATATCCTCCCCATTGATAAAAATTTGTCCCTTGACATCAATTTCCGGATAAATATCAGTCAACCGGTTCATGGTCTTTAATAAGGTTGTTTTACCACATCCGGAGGGCCCAAGAATTACAGTAATTCGGTGTTCAGGAATCCGGATGTTAATATCTTTAAGAATATGTTCTTTTTCAATATAAAGATTCAGGTTCCGGATATCAATTTTGTTGTTGACAGTCATATCAATTATTTATGGCATTGTGATTAAATTTTGCACTACTGACGCGGGATAAAATACTGATTACAAGTATAATAAAGGTAAGAACGGAAGCTGCGGCATAGGCCCTTTCTCTGACTTCCGGAATGGGGGAAGTAAGTTGAAAAAAGATGGAAAGCGGAAGGGTTGCGGCCGGCTCTGCCAGGGAACGGGGGATATAATCGGTAAAACCGGTGGTAAAAAGCACACTGGCCGCATCACCGATCGCCCGGCCAAAAGAGAGCAGCACCGCGGTCACAATACCGGGCAAACACTGGCGCGAAAGGATGCGGAAAGAGAACCCGGTTGGTGTCATGCCGAGGCTCAACGAAGCCTCCATTAACCCTACAGGCGAATTCTTCATCCCTTCGTCCATCGCTCGGATCATAATGGGCAAAACAAAAACAGCCACAACCAGTATTCCTGCCAGCAGGGAAGCCTGCACCCGAAAAAAAATCATCACAGAGAATCCAAAAGCACCATACACAATCGAAGGAATTCCCCAAAGCAAATCAAGGATAAAACGGAACCCGTTAACGAACCGTTTATGTTTTCTAAGGGTTGAATTCATAAAAAGTGCAACAGGATAACCCGTAACAAAAGCCAGCAGAGTTGCACCCGTAGCAAGATAAAGAGAACCAGCGATGGCATTCAGAATTCCTCCTTCCTTCCCAAAATAAAAACC
>RZYD01000797.1 GCA_009930445.1 Bacteroidia bacterium
AGGAAGGGAGGGGTACCCATCCCACTGATAGAGCATAAAGATAGTAAGTTATGGAGATCTCATAATACTTACTTTTAACAATTGACGGGACATCCCCCAGAAATCGCGAAAAGGAATCTCATAGAGGGGATACCTTGCGAGCTGTTTTTCTGGCGTTCCCGTCATCAGTCCGAGGTGGATCTGGTTGTGACCACAGGTACTGAACTGAAAGCATTTGAGATGAAGTGGCGGCGAAAGAATAGGTCCTGTCGTGCGTTTGTAGATGCGTATGGTGTGGTGCCCGTCGTGCTTGATTCAACGAATCCTTTCGTAACAGAGAATCTTTTTCCGCAGATGGAAAGATGAGAAAGCAGATGGATATTCATGAGTGGACGTATGAGGAATTGGTTGCGTTGAATCGTGTATGGGGATTTAGGAATTTAGGGATTAAGGGATTAAGGGATTAAGGGATTTGGGGGATTTAGGAATTGAGGAATTTAGGGATTAGGGAATTTAGGGATTAGGGAATGCTGGGATGCTGGAATTTAGGGGTTGAGGAATTGGGGAATTGGGGGATTGAGGAATTGAGGAATTGAGGGATTGGGGAATTTAGGGATTTAGGGATTGTGAGTACTTATAAGACGTTTGAGGAGTTGCCTTGCTGGCAGGAGGCGCGGAAATTGTGTAATGCAGTTTACGGCATTATATCGCACGGTGCGCTGAGTAAGGATTTTGCTCTTAAAGATCAAATTTGGCGCGCGGCTGGTTCTGTTATGGATAATATTGCTGAAGGCTACGATGATAGCTCTTCAAAAGAGTTTGTGAAGTTCCTCGGGTATTCGCATCGTTCTTGCAGTGAGGTGCAGTCGCAGCTTCATCGCGCGCTGGATTGTGGGTATATTGACGGTGAAACGTTTGGTGTGGTTTATGGGCAGGCGGGGGAGTGTCGGAAACAAATTAAAGGTTTTCGGAAGTATTTGCGGGAATATTCAGGGATTTAGGAATTGGGGGATTGGGGGATTTAGGGATTGGGGGATTTAGGGATTTAGGGATTTGGGGATTGGGTGCGAAAATCAGACTTAAGTTGGGCGGGAATCGTATAGATAGCCA
>RZYD01000798.1 GCA_009930445.1 Bacteroidia bacterium
TCGCCCCCCGCGCGGGGGCGTGGATTGAAACGGCTATGACGTGTCGGTCCGCGTTGACCCGTCACGGTCGCCCCCCGCGCGGGGGCGTGGATTGAAACGCAGTGGTCGACGACCTGCCGAGCTACCGCAACCCGTCGCCCCCCGCGCGGGGGCGTGGATTGAAACGGCTTGTATTTGGTGCATGATACGGCACTATGTAGTCGCCCCCCGCGCGGGGGCGTGGATTGAAACTTGCGGCCAGGATTGCGCGAGCTGTATTAAGCACGTCGCCCCCCGCGCGGGGGCGTGGATTGAAACGGCAGATTCAAGTAGGTAGACCCACCCATTTTTCGTCGCCCCCCGCGCGGGGGCGTGGATTGAAACCGGCACATCGTGGCCGTATTCGGCGCAGTCGAACGGGTCGCCCCCCGCGCGGGGGCGTGGATTGAAACGCCTTGTGCTTCAGCCAGTGCAGCGGCTAGTGCGTCGCCCCCCGCGCGGGGGCGTGGATTGAAACAAAGGCCGTCCAAAAACGGTTGAAGGCGTCCAGGTCGCCCCCCGCGCGGGGGCGTGGATTGAAACACCCTCGACGGAGTGCTCTACGACTCCGACAGCGTCGCCCCCCGCGCGGGGGCGTGGATTGAAACGCCGCACCAGTCGTTGACTTCTACGAGCGGCCAGGTCGCCCCCCGCGCGGGGGCGTGGATTGAAACGTCAACAGCGCGATGACGTACCGAGAACTGGCAGAGTCGCCCCCCGCGCGGGGGCGTGGATTGAAACGCCCAGGTCGCGGACGCTGATGTCGCCGTTCTGGTCGCCCCCCGCGCGGGGGCGTGGATTGAAACCCACCTCCGATCGCTGGCATGACGCCAACCATGAAGTCGCCCCCCGCGCGGGGGCGTGGATTGAAACCATGTGTTGCTCCTATGCGGCCAGGCCGCTTTAGTCGCCCCCCGCGCGGGGGCGTGGATTGAAACGCCTCCGGTATTCCTCGGCCCGCCGTTTCGCCTCGGTCGCCCCCCGCGCGGGGGCGTGGATTGAAACATGCCCATGGTCTGGAGAATGAAGGTGTCCACAGTCGCCCCCCGCGCGGGGGCGTGGATTGAAAC
>RZYD01000178.1 GCA_009930445.1 Bacteroidia bacterium
AGTTCGGCGGACAGGATTTTGGATGCGGTCATTGTCTCTCCTTGGCTGGATGTGGGCTTATCAAAAATGACCGTTTACACAAAATCCCGTACACCCTCACGAAGGACCGTATTCTCCAACTATTAGGCCGTATAACCGGCTAATTCCTCATACCATTGATGTTGACGGCAGATGTTTTTCCTTGCGTTCGCGTTATTATAGAATGAACTTTGACGGTTCATATTCAGGGGCAATATTTCAATGGTTTGATAATGAGGATTACATAGAGCTTCCCCTTTTCTATTTTGATATTAATCCTGTTGTTTTTTTTGATCTATTTTTGTCACCTGTATCTACTTTTCAGTATTTTAATCATTATGATTTAATTTTTAATAATAACAAGGCTACAATTATTTTGTGCGATAATTTTGTCTTGTCTGAAAAAATTAATATAATAATTTCAGAATCTAAAAGAGTTGATTATTCAGTATTTGTTGCAATTTCATTTGAATATAATGGTAAGTCTTCTTTGGAAAATTGTATTGATGTTTTGCATGATAGAGATGTTGTTTATATTCCGAATGCATCTAATAAAAGTTTTTCTAATTTACAATTCATCGAAAAAGTTAAGGAAGTTGCTTCTTCTTTTAGAATTCAAAAAAAATTAATTTTTTTTGACGATGCCTCAAGTAAGCCGAGTTTATTGCCAGAGTTTGACTTCTTGGCAACATATTTTGTTAATTCTGCAGTTAAAATAGATGAGCATGGTTCTGGTATTGTTTTTGACATAGTAAAATTTTCAGTTTTGTATGAAGAGTATCTCGATTGGTGTCGGTATGTTGGTTTACTTAATGATGTAGTCGCATTTGATGAAATTTCTTTTTTAGAACTTGATAAGATTAGTCGTTCTTTTGATATTGATAATCTGCGTCCGTGTTTTGAGTCTTTGTTTTCATACCCAAATATTACATTGTTATATGGGTTGCAGCGATCTTCAAAATCTATTTTTTTGTTGACTATTTTGTATGCGATTTCTGCTGGATTTGATGTTTTTGATTTGAACGTATTTAATTCTAAGCGAGTTTTGCTTATTGATTTTTTTGCGAATTCAGATTCTTTTATTAATAGATTGTACTCGATTCATTTGCCCTACTTAAAGAATAAACCTTTGTGTTCAAATTTTTATTCAATATTAATGAGTGATGTGAAATTTGCAGAAAAATTTGATTTTCTATCTGCAAAGTTTCAAAAATTTATAGAAAAACATGTTGTTGAGTCTAGATGTGAAATTATCGCATTTGATAACTTTCCATTCACATCCGAGCAAGGTGATTATTTTGTTAAGGATTTTGGTAAAATATTTGAGTGGTTGAGATACATTCAAAATAAATATAGTATTGGAATCTGTATTTCTTATGAACAATCATCAGGGAGAGACATCTTTTTAAATCAACTTGCTGATTATAAATTTTCAAATATAATTAAAATCAATCAACATAAATCTTTTGATTTTGAAAATTCACATCCCAGTATTAATCAAGGGTCTCTAGAAAATACTATATCTGTCCAGTACGAATATATTTCAAATTATATGTCTCTAAACAAAACGGAGGCTTGTTTTTGTAAGCCACATGCAAATAATTTGGTTGATTCAAAATGGATCAAGTTGCAAAATAAATTAACAAAAAATGATTTTGTTATTGATAAAAAATCAAAACATTCTTCATATGAAACAATTGTTCTTAAATACATGAAGGATAATAAAAATAGAGATTTTTTCTTGAGAGATGAAATTGATAAACTATTAAATAAAAAACCTGGGACTTCGAGAATTGTTTTGAACAATTTAATTAACAAAGAGCTTGTTAGAAAAATTGGTAGCAATCCACGTTCTATAAAATATGAATACATCGGGCCATAATTTTCGTGGTGTTGTATATTTTTTTAGAATATTTATGTCGATATGCGATTTTTTGTAAAATGAAGTTCTCATCAGGCTTTCAGTACTATTGACAATTTTTCAGGCAGTTTGGCTACTCTTCACTCATGGATATGCTGTTTGCACACCTCGATTTATCTTTTCCTTGGTCTTGTCTTCATGTCGACATAGAAAGTTATAACCATCCTCTTGTTATGGGGCATGTTCAATCCTAACTTATTTTGCAGATTGGTTCAGATAGCTGGATGTCATACATTCACTTTTATTGGGTGATTGTCTTGTTAATCTTCTGCGATGTCTTACGCCTAATATTCTTGACACCCTTGCAAAGCTGAGGCTTATCAAAGCTGCTACAATAAAATGCGCAGCTTATTGCAAGTCTACAAGGCGCAGGGGGTGAGAAGGGAATGGCTCAAGTTTTCGGATCAGCTGGAAGAAGTGCTTTTGCCATGGGGGACTCTCGGTATAAGGGCATGCTTTCCCGCTTTGTCCTGCCTATGCTTTCCTTTTCGTTACTGATCCCTGTTGGATATTACCTCTTGACACGCGGTCACCTCTTTTGGGGTGCCGTGGTCGCTGTCATCTATGTCATCTCCATCAAATCACTCGAAGAAGCCGGACTTAAGCTCAAGAAGCGTATCACCGACGCCGATACTGGAGCTAAAGCCGAGCAAGCTGTCGCCGAGGCCTTGCTGGAACTTCCCGATGAATACTACGTGTTCCATGACCTCGAATTTGCAGGTTTTAACATTGATCATGTTGTACTCGGTCCTAACGGCATTTTCTTGGTGGAGACCAAAAGCCAAAAAGGGAATATCACTCAGGAAAACGACGTCCTGCTCAGAAATGGCCGCAAATTCTTCAAGGATTTTTTGAAGCAATGCTGGCGCCAAGCTTACTCTCTCCAAGATCACTTGGGTGCATTCGAACTTCAAGGGCAAACCATAAAACCGATCCTTTGCTTCGCACGAGGGTTTGTTGAAATTCGAGGGCCGGTACGAGGCTTGGCCGTGCTCAATGTAGGCTACCTGCGGCCGTATATCCTTTCCCAACGCGGGAGTCTTCCGGCCCAGGCGAGGGATCAAATCATCCCCCTTCTGGCCGTTGCGTTGTCCGACCAGGCAGCACAACCCAGCCCAATGGTCCCTCAGTCCCAGACCGGCGGCATTGTCTGTCCGAAATGCTTTCATGAGCGCAAACAAAACGATGATCTGCACTTCAGCGCAGGCGAATGCCCGAAATGCGGCGTCATTTACGCCCATGTTCAGACGAATTCACTTCACGACAGCACGTGTGCCCAGGCAGCAGCCCCCAAAAGCTTAGCCGCGACACTGCAGTCCCTTCTTTCCGGCCAGAATTCGCAGCACAAAAAACCGACAACCCAACAAATTCAATGGCCGGTCCTGGCGCTCAAATTAGCAGCATGCGCCTTGGCCGCAGTTCTTCTGACAGGTGCGTACAAAACCATGCAGGCCACCGTGGCCAGCATTTTCAGCCCACCACAAACGCAAACCAAGCAGCCCCCTGAAACGCCTACCCCAAATAAGCCGTATCCGATTCACCCCGTAGCATTTCCACTGACGCACGCGGTTTCGTCGGATAATTCTGCAAAGGCGATCACTTTCGTCTTTGAGGAAGATCAAGGCCAGAATGTCATCCTGCTTTTTTTCGACACCAAGGCCAAGACCCTCGCCTTGCGGGCCTGCGTTCGCGCGAACGAAAAATTGACCACGACACTCCCCCGCGTCGACTTGGGCTACGTCATCGTAACTGGCCCGGTCTGGCAGGGATACGAAGACTTGTTCGGCCCAGTATCAGAATCGAAGAAAGCCCTTATTGCCTTGAGTTCTCAAACGAAAGCGGGCAACGTCACGTCCATTCAAGCGACATCAAGCATGTTCGTTCAGAAGGGAGCCCAGAGCCCCCTTCCTGAAGCGAAAGCGTGGATTAATGCGGCCTTCAAGAATGCTGGCGGCTTCATGAAAATGTAGATCTGTCAGAGTTTTTTCTATTCGCGGCGATGATTCTGTGAAGTTCAGCCTAGCAATGTTTTTTTGGCTGCCAACAAAATAAGGATGGCTATGTCCGGAGCAATTCAAAGCAAGATTAAAACCTCTTTGGTGACTGCTGATAGCCTTTATCACCGCTTGGTGTTGGTGGTTGGGGAAAATAAATCAGGCAAATCAGCTGTTCTCAGAGATGTTGCAAATAAATTTAATATGCCAGTAACCAATGTCAATTTGGAAATTTCAGCTCTGTTACTCGATCTCACAAATAAACAACGCTCGCTACGCCTTCCTGGATTGCTCGGGGAGATTTTAAATAATGCGCATCCTTTTGTGATTCTGGATAACATCGAGATACTTTTCGACAAAGATCTTAAGCAGGATCCTTTGAGAATTTTGCAAGGCATATCCAGAAACCACAGTGTGATTGCATCATGGGGTGGTTATTTCTCGAATGGTCGTCTTCAATATGCCGAGCCAGGTCATTCGGAGTATCGAAATTACGAGTCAGTAGGCGCATTGATCGTCACCATGGACGGATGGGCTACGATTGATTCCGAAAATATCAATGAAGAGGCAGGACAAGCATGAAGTACGGAGACCTTATCAAATTCGACCCGATTGAGTCGGTCGTTCAGTTGCGTGACGCGGATAAATCGAGTGCTGCGCAGCACCTTGTGAACAGCTATGTCATTTCAGATGAAATGGCGGAACGGCTCACTCAGCTTGTCATTCCTCAAATGCAGTTTGACCAGCCGGTTGACAACAAAGGCCTTCTGGTCGTCGGCAACTATGGCACCGGTAAGTCGCACTTGATGTCGGTGGTTTCAAGTCTAGCCTCAGATGCCTCTTTGCTGGAAGGGTTGAAGAACGATGGTGTCCGCGATGCAGCCGCTCAGATCGCGGGGCGCTTCAAGGTTATCCGTATCGAGATAGGTGCCACCACAATGTCTCTGCGTGATATCTTGGTGGCGGAACTGGAGGAGTATCTTGAAAAGATCGGCGTGGAGTTCGTGTTTCCCGAAGCGGGCGCCATCACCAGCCACAAGAGACCCTTCGAAGACATGATGGACAAGTTCCGCGAAGTGTATCCCGACCACGGCTTGCTTTTAGTGGTTGATGAGCTGCTCGACTACCTGCGTACCCGCAAGGATCAGGAGCTGATTCTCGACCTCAACTTCCTCCGCGAGGTCGGCGAAGTTTGCAAGGACCTGCGATTCCGCTTCATGGCTGGCGTTCAGGAAGCCATTTTTGACAGCCCGCGTTTCGCCTTTGTCGCTGATAGCATCCGAAGGGTGAAAGATCGCTTCGAGCAGATCCTCATTGCACGCAACGACGTGAAATTTGTGGTGGCCGAGCGTTTGCTTAAGAAGACCACTGAGCAGCAAGCCAAGATCCGTGATTACTTGATGCCTTTTGCAAAATACTACGGCGGACTTAACGAGCGAATGGACGAGTTCGTCCGACTCTTCCCTG
>RZYD01000799.1 GCA_009930445.1 Bacteroidia bacterium
TCAGCCAATGGAAAACACGGGTATTATTCCACCTGGAAGCCCGACGGTATCGGCGACAGGGATATTTTTATGATCACCTTTCTGGGCGATGAAAAACCTTTGCTAACCGCCATGCAACAGGAAAAACCAGCCTTTGCCATTGAACGTACCCGGATGAAAACCAGCCTGCTGCCTCCCGTGGAAATGAAAGGAAATGCACTCGTCCTGCTGGAAGGTACGATCAGAGACAAAGTTACCGCAACACCCTTAGGGGTTGTTGTTGAAATAATAGACAACGAAAGCCTTCAAATGATCGCTAGCTTTGAATCGAATGCAACAACCGGAAAATATATGGTCTCCCTGCCCAGCGGTAACTCCTATGGCTTCTCCATCCGCGCAGCTGAATATCCTTTCTATTCTGAAATACTCGATATTCCACCCACCAATTCCTACCGCGAAATAAATAAAGATATCCTGCTTGAAAAACTGACAGTGGGCGCTAAAATCATTCTTAACAATATCTTTTTCGACTTTAACAAAAGCAGCCTGAGTGAAGCGTCCATTGCAGAGCTAAACCGCGTGGTTAAAATGATGAACGAAGTTCCATCGCTGAAAATTGAAATTTCCGGACATACCGATCATATTGGCTCAGAAGTATATAATCAGGAATTGTCTGAAAATCGGGCACACGCAGTAGTCAACTACCTGACCGCCAGCGGAATAGATCCCAGCAGGCTTACTTACAAAGGCTACGGAGAATCGCAGCCCCTTGCCGGTAATGAAACCGAAGAAGGAAGACAAATGAATCGCCGGACTGAATTTGAAGTAATTGCACTTTAGTTTTTTTCTTATCTTTAGACGAATAAAACCGTTGAATTAAGTTTCAATGTGAAATTTACTTTATGGTAAAACGAAATAAATTATTGATTTTCATACTGATAACAATAACTGTATTGACTATTGGTTGCAATGAAAACAAAAATGAGAAAAGAACAACTGAAAAAACACTACTGCCGACACAGTTGGATTTAATCCAGCAACGCGGAAAATTAATTGCCACCACCGACTATAATTCAACCAACTATTTTATCTACCGTGGTACACC
>RZYD01000179.1 GCA_009930445.1 Bacteroidia bacterium
CTGTCGGCAGATTATGAAAATACAACCTACGCATGGGACGCCATGGAAGATCACCTTTCGAACCCAAACCTTGCCGTGGCAGAATTGCTTTACCATGCAGGTGTGGGGGTAAATATGGATTATGGACCCAATGGGTCAGGAATGTATAATCATTCGGCTGATTATGTATTGAAAACCTATTTTAAATATGCCGCGGAAACAAATTATATTTTCAAGGACAGCACAACACTTGCATGGGATTCCATTCTTCTGGACAATCTCAACCACCGACGTCCACTTTACTATGCAGGCTGGACCGCCGACAGTCTGATAAATATCTCCGGGCACGCCTTTGTGTGTGATGGGTATGAAACCGAAGAATACTTCCATTTCAACTGGGGATGGGGAGGCTCCTACGACGGATATTTCTATATCGATAATCTGAATCCCGGAATTAATTTTAATTTTGGTCAGGAAGTAATTACCAACCTTTACCCCGACACCCTGAATTATACCTATCCTCCCCCAATGGCTGATTTTAGCCATCTGCACACCATTAACGGAACGTTAACCGATGGAAGCGGGCCTAAAAATTATGAACCCGGAACAATACGGGAATGGCTGCTAACTCCCGGTGATGCAAATTATGACAGTATTACCTCGATAAATTTTTCCTTTCCGCAGCTGGAACTCACCAATAGTGAAGCTTGGATTCGAATTTACGACGGTGCCGGAGTTACTGCTCCCCTGGTGGCTGAAATCACCGGAAATCAGGCCCCCGCACTAATTAGCACAGCCGACACCGCATTCATCATCTTTAATGCAGGGGAAATGGAAGCGGCCCAAGGTTGGAAAATGCGCTTTGCTTCCACACTTCCGGTGTATTGTAGCGGAATGATCTCCATAAACGATGTATCCGGGGTTATTTCAGACGGTTCAGAAGAATATCTTTACCCCGGGAATAACCTCTGCCGCTTCTGGATTAAAGAGGTCGGAAGCTGGGATAACCTTTTTCTACATATTGACCACCTGAATCTTGCCGATCCCGGAGACAAACTGGAAATACTCGACCCTTCCGTCAATCCTCCAATAACGCTGGAATCTTTTACCGGCCCGATCGCCCTGTCTGATTATTTAATAAACGGCCAAAACAACCAGCTTTTTATCCTCTTTCAAACAAATGGAATCTACAATTCCGATGGGTTTACCGCTTCCTTTCAGCGTAGTATGGTCGGAAACCAACCCGTGGCTATCCCTGAAAATATAGCAGTTTACCCACAACCGGCTTCCAATTTCTTGTATATTAAGGCACCTGAAGAAACCGGTACCCTCTCAAAAATCGAAATCTTTAACACCTCCGGGAAAAATGTGCGCATGATTCTTCCGGCAAATCAACAATCTGCCAAAATTTCTGTTTCTTCTCTGGCCGAAGGTCTTTACTTGTTGAAAATATATGTCGGGAAATCCTGCATCAACAAAAAAATTCTGATTCAACGCTGACAAATTTCTGTAAAGGCATAATTATTGATATATATAAATATAGATATATAAATAACAATAAATTATCAAGTATGAGAAAAATGATGACACTACTGTTGGTTGGATTGCTAACGTTACCGATAACACTGACCGCATCCACCGACGGTGAGGGTAAGGCAGACGCTTCACCGGCGAACAAGCACGATGGGAAAGTAATTCACATTACTACTGAGCAGTTCAAAGAATTGATATGGGATTATGAAAAAAATCCTGATCAGTGGGTATACAAGGGTGATCTTCCCTGTATGGTTGATTTTTATGCCGATTGGTGCCGGCCCTGTAAAATAATTGCACCGATCATGGATGAATTGGCGGAAGAGTATAAAGGAGAAATCTATATTTATAAGGTGGATACGGATAAAGAAAAGGAAATTGCCAGTATTTTTAATATCCGCAGTATTCCCTCGCTGCTGATGATTCCAATGGAAGGCAAACCACAGATGGCTACAGGGGCATTACCAAAGCCTACATTCGTCGAAATCATCGATAAAGTCTTGTTAGGCAACGAATAATAAGAATGGAAAATTATACCGTTTTTTCCACGGCCACTTTTCCGCCAGTCAGCTATATGGTTTATATGCTGCTGGCGGAAAAGCCATTAATTGACCTTGGAGAAAACTTTGTAAAGCAGACTTTCCGCAACCGATATCGGATTGGGACGTCATCAGGGGTTCAATCCTTATCACTGCCGGTGATTAAAACGGAAGGCCATCATACGCCGGTGAATAAAATCATACTTTCGGACCAAATGCCCTGGCGACGTACACAATGGAGAACCCTGGAAGCCGCATACCGAAATTCGCCATTTTTTATTCATTATCAGGATCAGGTAAAGAAACTACTTTTCAATTCAGCCCATCACCTTCATGCGTATAATAAAACAATTTTTAGTGGCCTTTGCCACCTAATGGGATGCACATGCAACCCGGAATATCATACGCAATTTTTCAATAAAGCAGGTTATGATTTAAGAAACAGTATCCATCCAAAAAAGAACAATATATTAACACATATTATTATAGAACATCCCTACCACCAGGTTTTTGAAGAAAAAACAGGATTCCTGCCTGACCTGAGTCTGGTGGATGTTTTATTTAACCTTGGGCCAGAATCCAGAACGTACATTCAGGCTTTGATTAGTCATTATTTAAGAGCCTCAGCCGGATATTCGATACGTACATGATACATATTCTTAATTTTATGTTTCATAACTTCTTTTACAACCGCAATGTCCTTAAAGGTAATGGAAGCATTTTCAAACTGACGTAGTGCAATTTGTCGGTTTACAATGTTCTCCACCAGGTTATTAATGGTTGAGTCAGAAGGTTCTTTTAGTGTTCGTGAGGCTGCTTCGACTGAATCGGCCATCATCAGTACACAGGTTTCACGGGAAAAGGGTTCCGGTCCGGGATAAGTATAGATACGTTCATCCGGTGCTGAATCAGCGTCCTCTTTTTGTGCCATGGCGTAGAAATAGCCAATTTTACCAGTGCCATGGTGAGTGCGGATAAAATCGATAATCTGGTCGGGCAATTTATAGCGTCGGGCCCGGTCGACACCCAGGATAACATGACTTTTTATTATTGCAGCACTCTCTTCGTTGCTTAATTCATCATGAGGGCTTACCGAGCCCACTTGATTTTCAACAAAATACTGCGAATTATCAATTTTTCCAATGTCGTGGTATAAAGCGCCGGTACGCACCAGTAATGGATTACCGCCAATAGCCCGCACGGCCTCCTCCGCCAGATTTGCCACCATAATACTATGTTGAAAAGTTCCGGGTGCCTCATCTGCCAGAATACGCAGCAACCGGTTATTCGTATCCGAAAGTTCCATTAGTGTGATATCTGTGACTTTTTTAAAGAGTTTCTCATAAATATAAATTATGGGAAAAGCGAGCAACAGCATAACACCATTAAGAAAAAACTGCAGGAATATCCGTGGATTTATCTCCAGAAAACTTACGTCCTGTATCATCTGGAGTGCCAGATAAATAATAGAATAGGTAATAAATACGACCAGGCTGGTAAAGAAAAACTGCGAACGGCGCTGGAAATGGACTATCGTAATGATGGTAATAATCCCCGTTATCAATTGCAGGTAAATAAATTCAAAACTATTCGGAACCAAAAAACCGGTAATAATCAATACAATAAACAGAGAAAATAAAGCAAGATTATTATCGTAGAATACCCGAATAATAACCGGAACAAGACAAACCGGAACAAGAAAAACATAATCGGGACGAATATCCACCACCAGACTGCAGAGTGCAATCATTACCAGGATAGTAGATAATACCAAAACAAAATCGCGACGCCCCATTAATATTTCCTTTCGAAAGAAAAACAAGAAAAGTACAAAAGCAAGCATAGAGATAATTGCCAGAAGAATTTGCCCTAAAAAAATCCATCCCCGGCTATTGTCGCTACCCAGCCGTTGGCCATATTCGGTTTTCAGCGAATTCAAAATTTGAAAACGATCGCTGGTAATCAAATCACCGCGTGCAATGATTCGTTCACCTTTCTGCACCATTCCACGGGTAGGCGATATTTTTTTCAGCGAATTCATTAATAGCTTCTCGGTCGATTCCTGGTCGTGTTGTACATCCTGGACCAGTAAATTCACCAGACGTGCATGAATAGCACCTTTGGCTCGATGATTTTTTTCAGACCGATAGATGTAATCCCGGGCAGAAGTTACCGTGTAAAAAGAAGCAATCTCCCGGGGTTCAGCCTCCTGTCCGCTGCGCAACATCACCAAAGAAGCAGGAGATTTCTCTTCGATAATCGGCACCATTTCAATAATTCCTACAGCAAACAAGCTATCCAGCAAACCTGCGTAGTAAGTAAACCACCGGTTTTGCTGAACAGAATCCGGAAAAACCCCTTTCAAATCAGATTCCAACGACTGATAAAACCACTGTGTAAATTCCCTTTTTGTTTTCTGGACCATTGACGGATCCTTCACAAAAACAGGCGTCAGATTCTCAAGTACCTCTTTTTTTTCCGCTTCCAGCTCATCCGCAGTTTTATAGATTGGAAAATCATAAGGAGCAATCAGATCCTCATGCAACCAGGGCCTGCCTTGCTGGAAGTCGTATTTAAATTTACCTTCCCTTGGAAATAAATATACAATAAACGCTACACTAAACAGAAACAGGATTATCCGGTTTAGCACGCGTCCATTCCGGCTAAACCACTCGATTATTGATTGCATTCCGTCAGGTTTTTTTGTGAATCTTTCATCAGGTTAATTCTGAACAACCACTAAAAAAGTATCTTTGTACGATAAAAGACAAAAGTAAACAAAAGATAGGAAAGTTTAACGGATCAGTCTAAACCTACAGCTATGAACGCAGGAATCATTATAACCGGAGTATCTGCTGTTCGCCGTCAACCGGATCATTGTTCGGAGATGACCAACCAATTGCTTTTTGGTGAAATTGTTACCATACTGGAAATTCAGGGCGAGTGGGCTTCCATCGTATCGCAGTCCGACCAGTATCCCGGCTTTATTCTTTTTTCACATCTACGCCTATTACTAAATCATTCAGCCCAGGCCCAGCTAAAAAAAAACAATGCCATCACGGCAGATTGGGTTTCTATCGTTAAAAACGATCAACCGGAAAGTCGGATGATTGTTCCACCGGGAGCCATGCTTTATGAATTTCAGGATAACCACTTTCGGATTGAAAAGGAGCGTTGGACAATAGAAACGCAGGTACTTCAGCCCAACCCGGAAATGCTTTCCACCGGCGACATCAGGTCGTATAGCCTGCGTTTCCTGAATACGCCATATTTATGGGGTGGCAAAACCCCTTTTGGTCTCGACTGCAGTGGATTCACGCAACTTGTTTTTCGCATG
>RZYD01000180.1 GCA_009930445.1 Bacteroidia bacterium
AAGGTTGCAGCAGAATCGAGGTACAGTACATCGGAGGTACCTGTACCTTCATGGGTAAAATACAATTGCTGGCTATTGGGATGCATGCGAACGGCTTCCCCTTCGAATTCGGGGGCATCCATTGGAAGAAAACCGACAACCTGAAAAGCAGAAGTATCCAGCGTAATCGTCATTTCAGCCAGGAAGAGGCCGGCCAATGGACGGGTTTTATCCGGGAGAAGATAGAAAAACCCGTGTTCCGGAGCGGGTTCAATTCCTGAAATTCCCCCAATTTCTAATGTGTCGCCCCTGTCGGTAATAAACGCTTCTCCGGCCGGAATTTCGAAATAGTAACTATTCGCATAATCCATTCGAATCTGTGTCCGTCCTTCAGCCGTATTCAACAGCAGTAGTCCAAGAATCAGGATCCCTCGCGACAGTATCATGCCTTTTCTCTTTTGGCAGCGTGTATTATTCATTGGGCATCCCTGATTTACGGACTTGTTTCAGCGGTTTCACATAACACCGTGACCGTTTATGTTGGCGGGCATCCAATTTTGACCAAAGCTGATTTACTTTAAGGTTAGTTTCCAGTTCTTTAGTAGTTTCTATTTCCAGGACGCCATTTTGATATATCTTTTTTGCTATTTCGTTAAATATCATCGCATTAACGCCCTTATTCTGAAAATCTTCACGGACGGCGATAAGCAGCAGATCGATGGTATGATGATATTTTAAAACCTGGAAAAGAGTAAGAAACCCGCGCAGCGACATGGATCCATTTATCTTTTTGAGGGCTGCTGAGAGTGAAGGGAAGCCAAGCCCAAAGCCAATGAGTTTATCATTTTCATCGGCGATCATGGCGATGTAGGCTCGTTTCAATATAAACCAATTGGAATTAATTAATTGTTTTGCCTGATTTTTTGAAATCTCCGTAAACCCATAAAGCCCTGTATAAGCACGATTAATCAGTTTAAAGGCTTCACCGGTACGTTTAAGCAGCTGACGTCGGTTTTTTATTGGTATCGCATGCAGATTGTAGCGTTGTTCGACCATTTGAGCCCCCCGAAGGATGCGTTCCGGGATTTGTTCGGGTACGGTTAAATTATACTCCACCCAATCGACATCTTTGGTATAGCCACAGGCTTCAAGCATGGAAGCATAATAGGGATAATTGTAATGAGCGTAGGTGGTTGGCATCTCATCAAATCCTTCCACAAGAATTCCGGAGGGATCGAAAGAAGTAAAGCCAATGGGGCCGTGTATAAGGTCGGCATCATTCTCCAGGGCCCAAATTTCCACTTTGTGCATCAATTTTTTCAGTACTTCCAGATCCTCAACAAAATCGAGCCAGCCGAACCGGGCGTATTTCTGTTCCCGTCCTTCATTATACCGGTGATTAATAATTCCGGCAATGCGGCCTACCACTTTTTTATTTCGAAGGGCCAACCAAAGGCGGGCATCACAATATTCATAAGCCGGATTAAAATCGGGGGAAAAATTCTTTACTTCCTGTGACCGTATCGGGGGAATAAAATTGGGAACATCCTGATATAACCCTTCCGGGAAACGAATAAAATCGTTAAGCTCCTTTTCTTTCAATACTTCCTTTATGATGATTGTCATCTTCATTTTCATTGGTTGGACCTATCAAAGATAGCATTTTACACCGGAATCCCGGAAATCTTTTGCAAATCTATTCAGAAAAGCCATATCGGCATGACACAATAAAGAAAAAAAAAGATTTCTTAACAGATTTTAACAGCCCCGAAGGTTTTACTTTTTCCTGGCTAGTTGCTTTTGTTCTGTAACCCGGGACAATGTATCCCAGTCGAGGTTTTTATGTTGATGTTTATCTTCCTGTTCCCTTTGGATAAGCTTTTCGAGTTCTTCGAAATGGGTTCGGATTTTGTTCAGGTGGCTGTTATGGTCGTGGCGGGTTTTTGCGAATTCATAAAGGGCCATTTTATCGTGTTTGGCGAAACGTTTGGAAGCTCTTGAGACCTGAAAAGCACGAAATCCCAGTTTTATCAATGCATCCTTACCCATGTGCAGGGCTGAATCAAAATTTTCACGATACACATCGTGAACTCCGGCATCGATAATGTCGTATACACTTTCCCAGCCTGAAGCCCGCGAAAGGATAGTCAGGTGAGGAAAATACTTATGGACAGTATCGACGATTGCCAGAGTTTTATCCAGGTCGTTAAGTGTAATAATGAGTAATTCGGCCTCTTCTGCACCTGCGGCCTGAAGCAGGCTCCGGCGTGAGGCATCCCCATAATAAACTTTAATGCCCAGCTTACGCAATAATTCCACATTATCGGCATCAATATCCAGAAATGTGGCCTTTACCCCATTGGCCTGAAGAAATCGCCCGACTACACTGCCCATATTGCCAAATCCAGCAATAATAACGCTGTTTTTTTCAATGCCTGATTCATCCACTTCGTCTTCTTTTTCTTTGGTTCCAAAGCGGGGTTGAATCAACCTTTCATTGATCAGCATAAAAACAGGGGTCAGCAGCATAGTAATTACGGTAACCGCGATTAGAATTTCAACGACTTCGGAGGGGATTACATTGTTTTGTAGCGCAAAACTCAGTAGGATAAAGGCAAATTCACCTCCCTGGGCGAGAGAGAAAGCAAAAAGCAACGTACTATCGGCTTTCATTTTAAAAATCCGCCCAATGACCATAAGGATAATAAATTTCAATACGATGAGCGCGCCAACCAACGAAAAGACAAGTATGGGTTCAGCGGTGAGTAATCGAAGATTCAGAGAAGCTCCGACGCTGATAAAAAAGAGGCCAAGCAAGAGCCCTTTAAACGGAAGGATATTGGTTTCAAGTTCATGACGATATTCACTTTGGGCCAGCATAACCCCGGCCATAAAAGCGCCCAGTGCAGGGCTAACCCCAATTTTCGTCATAAGCAATGCAGTACCAATAATTAGCAACAAGGCGGCAGCAGTAAAAATCTCGGTCAGGCGGGTTTTTGCGATAACATGAAACAACGGGCGAATCAGATATTTCCCAATAAAGAAAAATCCCGCAAAGACGCCAATAACCACAAGTGTTTTGGCCCAGAAAGGAAAGGATTCAATCCAGCTAAAGGAGTTCCCGGGCAGTGATTCCACCACATTCGACGGTGCCAGCAGAGGCAGAATTGCCAAAATCGGGATAACGGCGATATCCTGAAACAATAACACAGAGAAAGCATTCCTGCCACCGATAGTTTTCGTAAGATTTTTTTCAGCGAGCGACTGCATAACCAGTGCAGTAGAGGAGAGTGCAAGAGCCAGGCCAATAGCCAGCGAAGCCTGCCAGGGCAAACCCAATGCGATCCCGACGGGGGTAAACACCAACGTAGTAACCCCCACCTGCGCGCCGCCCAGACCCAGAATGGGAATACGCAAACGCCAGAGTTTTGCCGGTTGCAGCTCAAGGCCGATAAGAAAAAGCATCATCACGACACCAAACTCAGCAAAGTGCATAATATCTTGTCCTTCATCGCCGATAAAACCCAGGATAAAAGGGCCCATGATGACCCCGGCCAGCAAGTATCCCAACACCGAACCCAGGCCCAATCGCTTGGCCACCGGGACCGAAACCACAGCAGCCAATAAGTAAATAAATGCCTGAAACAAAAAATTGCCCTGTTGCATAACCCTAGTTATTTTTTATTTTTTTAATTCAGGAATCAAACTATTCAGACAAGACACCTTCGCCGCCTTTTCAAAATCTATACCCTTATCAAGAAAAGCATGGTACAACACTTCCAGGTCTTGGCGAAAAGCATCAAGCTCTTGTTCGGTTTTTAAAAGCGACCCATAAACAACAAAAGGGGGCAAAAAGTGCATTTTACAAAGTGAGGCGGTTTGTTCCATGGGTGCGAGCAACTGGCGGATAGTAAAATGGTTACTTCCCGCTTTACCGTATGTTTTTTCCTGAGCCCCTGTGGTTATCACATGCATCATTTGCTTTCCCTCGAGTGCATTCCCTTTCATTCCATAGGCCCACCCATGTTCCAGCACCAGATCGAGGTATTCTTTGATCAGCGATGGTGTGCTGTACCAATACATAGGGTAGTGAAATACGAGAAGCTCATGAGCCTCAAGCAAGGCCTTCTCGTTGGCCACATGGATATCAAAATCGGGGTATTCCTGATACAAATCACGAAACGTAATTCCCTCGATACCGGATAGGTTTTGAATCAGCACACGGTTTACTCTGGATTTTTCAAACGCGGGATGCGCAAACAGAATGAGGATTCTGGGGTTCATAATTGCGGGGTTTAAAAATCACTATTCGATTAATAAATCTCAGGTACAAAGGTTTGGTCTGACATAGGAGGCCTGACATATCCTTTGGTTTTAACCCGTGGTGGCAATTCCATTGGCCCCGGAGTTAAGTCTTCATAAGGGATCAAAGAGAGAAAATGGTGGATGCAGTTCAAGCGGGCCCGTTTTTTATTATCGGCAGGGACGACATACCAGGGCGCCTGTTTGATGTCGGTATATTTAAGCATTTCGTCTTTGGCCATGGAATATTCCACCCATTTATTCCTTGATTCAAGATCCATGGGGCTCAGTTTCCATCGTTTGGTTGGGTCATTGATACGGGCCTGAAAACGGTTTTCCTGTTCTTCATCGGAAACAGAGAACCAGTATTTTATGAGTAGAATCCCTGAACGAATAATCATGCGTTCGAATTCGGGGCAGGAGCGCATAAATTCACGGTATTGATCTTCATTGCAGTAGCCCATAACCCGTTCCACTCCGGCACGGTTGTACCAGCTTCGGTCGAAGAGAACCATTTCACCTTCAGCGGGAAGATGAGAAATATAGCGTTGAAAATACCATTGTGTTTTTTCCTTTTCTGTAGGGGTACCCAGAGCGACGACCCGGGCAATACGAGGGTTGAGTGGTTCGGTAAATCGTTTTATAACGCCCCCTTTACCCGCAGCATCACGGCCTTCAAAAATTACGACAACTTTTAGTCCCTTTGCCTTGACCCATTCCTGTACTTTCACCAGTTCGATCTGAAGTTTTCGGAGTTCTTTCTCATAGAACACACTATTAATACGTCGCTTATCCCGTTTTTCGGGCTCTATATGCACCTTGGCGGCATTTTCGGGTTTATTTTTTGACATATTTCTCGTTTTTACCGCCTCAAATTACGAAAAATTGTGTTTAATCCATCCAACTAAGTGTTGGGTTTAGGGATTATTTCAGGATAGTACGGTAGAATGGACGGAAAACAAACGAGGCTGCCATGACGACAGCCTCCGTTTGACACTGTATAAACAATACAAGACTCATTTAATAATCACCGGTAAGGTGACATTCACATTTAAAGCTTTGATATCAATGAAATAGAGCCCTGCGTCAAATTGTTCCAAAGTT
>RZYD01000800.1 GCA_009930445.1 Bacteroidia bacterium
CAAGGGTGACTATCAACCGGTTTTTACTGACTTGCAGGGATGGCTGAATTATTCGCTCTCCCCCAAATGGGATATCTCCTTCCTTGGAAATTTTTCACGAAATAAATATAATTTTAAACCGATTATTCGCGAAACGGATTATGGAAACATCACTGAAGCCTACCGGCTGACTATTTATTACGACGGACAGGAAGTGGATTCCTATATCAATGGTATGGGCGCCTTCACGGCTACTTATCAGCCCTATGAAAATCTGAAAATGCGTTTTATTGCTTCCGCTTACCAATCGGTTGAAAGTGAAACCTATGACTTGCAGGGCCAATATTGGATCGGGCTCCTTGAGAATGACTTTGGCGCAGGGGAGGAAGAGTTCGACGAGGTGATCCAAACCATCGGGGTGGGAACGTTTCTCGAACATGCCCGGAATTACCTTACTACCCGGGTGGCCTCGATGCAACACCGTGGCACCTGGCTTGCCAATGAGCATCTTTTCACCTGGGGTGTAAATTATCAGCATGAATTTATTGATGATTACCTCAGTGAATGGGATCTTATCGATTCGGCCGGCTACTCGCTACCACGACCGGCCGATTCTATTGGCTTCTCCAATCCGTTTGTTCAACCCTATCATCCTTTATCCCTTGATGCAGCAGTAAAAGGTCATAATACATTTTCTTCCCATCGAATTACAGCTTTTTTTCAAGATAACCTTGAAATATTTGATACCCATACTTCCCACATGGCCCTTACCTATGGTTTGCGAATGCAATACTGGGATTTTAATAATGAATTGCTTTTTAGCCCCAGAGCCACTCTTTCGTATAAACCGCCCTGGAAAAATGATATTGTGTTGCGTTTTTCATCCGGAATTTATTATCAGCCTCCTTTTTATCGCGAGATGCGCGATTTCTTCGGTACGATAAACCCTGCGATTCGCGCCCAGAAATCAATTCACTTTGTCGCCGGTTCCGATTGGAATTTTTTGGCCTGGGGTCGTCCCTTTAAATTTGTGACAGAAGTATATTATAAATACCTCTCTAACCTGATTCCTTATAAGGTGGATAATGTCAGAATCAGGTATT
>RZYD01000801.1 GCA_009930445.1 Bacteroidia bacterium
TAAATTCCTGTGACTACCAATTGTTCTCCATGGTGAATTTTAACTCATTTTACAATTTTCTTCGTGTAATATAAATATCGCTTTTCGGAGGGGACTCATCATTTAAAATACAAGCAGGGCATTATGAACTTTTAATCGCACCACACTGGAATTGAAATCGGATTGAAGCGAAAAGATTGTTCTTTCCGGCTTCACTTTTAATCGCACCACACTGGAATTGAAATTTGTGCTTTGAGATAGGGTTTAAATTCTTCGCCGCTTTTAATCGCACCACACTGGAATTGAAATGAACAAAGTAGTATTCCACAAAATGTAAGTGTACACTTTTAATCGCACCACACTGGAATTGAAATTTCCGAGCGTAGGCGATTGCGGCACTCCACACAACTTTTAATCGCACCACACTGGAATTGAAATCTGTTAATAAACTAAGCGAAATCGCGCAGCGAAACTTTTAATCGCACCACACTGGAATTGAAATCATCTGGATATTTGATGGAGCTTCCTGGAATGATGGCTTTTAATCGCACCACACTGGAATTGAAATCTGGAAAGTACAATGTACTATCTGCGCTGATTGTACAGCTTTTAATCGCACCACACTGGAATTGAAATAATCAAAATATCATTATGAGCTTTCAATCAATACTCCTTTTAATCGCACCACACTGGAATTGAAATTTTGCGGCATTTGCAGAAAGATAGTTGTTGATAACTTTTAATCGCACCACACTGGAATTGAAATATGAAGAATCCTGGACTAACCTGGTTTCCCTGGATGCTTTTAATCGCACCACACTGGAATTGAAATTGGGCTATTCTCTGCTGAAGCAGGAAGCAATATCACTTTTAATCGCACCACACTGGAATTGAAATCCAACTTTTAATCGTCCGCCTGCTACGCTTAAAGTACTTTTAATCGCACCACACTGGAATTGAAATGAGGATGCTACTTCTTTTGAGAGTGAGGATTGGCGCTTTTAATCGCACCACACTGGAATTGAAATTTTGGATAGCTGACAAAGTAAATTATTACACATCTACCTTTTAATCGCACCACACTGGAATTGAAATTTGA
>RZYD01000802.1 GCA_009930445.1 Bacteroidia bacterium
ATCCGGCGGGCCCTTCATTTCCTCGGAACCATTACAGGACAAATATCTACTAATGAAATACTTAACAGTATTTTTGAGAAATTTTGTATCGGAAAGTAACCACTACAAAACAACCAAACACAAAACAAATATAAAACCTACTTAAAGCCCTGTTGTAAGGGCTTTTTTATTGATGCAAAGTTATTATTTATTTTGTGATGTTATACGTTTATTCGGTACAAATTTGTACCTTTGTTGTACCGTTTGCAGATGAGGTACAAAAATAGAGGGTTTAACCCTTTTTGTTTTGCACTTATTTGCACTTAAATAAACGTAAAGACATTAAAAGCTATTAAATGAGTTCAAATATTAAGGTACAAAGAGTTTGTCAGCATTGCGGAACAGAATTTACAGCCCGTACCACAGTAACAAAGTACTGTTCCCATAGGTGCGGAAGTTTGGCGAACAAGGCTAAGAAACGAGCTGAAAAGGTGCAAAAGTCAAACAGCGAAACCAAACAGATAAAAACCAAACCAATTGAGGAACTGAAAGCAAAAGAGTTTTTGACTGTTCGAGAGGTTGCCCGTTTGCTTAATTGTTCAGTACGTTCAGCATACTACTATATTGAAAGCGGTACAATTAAAGCCGTGAATTTGGGGCAAAGGATTACAAGGGTCAAGCGTTCCGAAATAGATAAACTATTTGAGCAACCACAACCGGAACAACCCAAACCCGAAACAAAGCAATTTGACATTTCAGACTGTTACACCATTAACGAAGTATTGGAAAAGTACAGCATATCGGAAACAGCCTTGCATAACCTCATCAAACGGGAAAGCATACCCAAAATAAAAAAGGGTTGGTATGCCTATGTACCGAAACCGATAATTGATAAACTATTGAGTTGAGCAAAAAATTAAGTTTGTTCAGAGAGTACCAAAAGTAACTTTAGTAACTAAGCATAAAGGACAATGACAACAAAAGTAACATTAAGACAAAAGAAAATAAGCAAGGGACGGCAAAGCCTGTATTTAGATTTTTACCCGGCTATACCACACCCCGAGACAGGCGAACCCACACGAAGGGAATTTTTAGGGCT
>RZYD01000804.1 GCA_009930445.1 Bacteroidia bacterium
TACCACTCCGGGGTTCAGTGGCGGAGTGGAATACCGGCGTATCGAACCCGACTATTCATCGTTTGGCGCCTATTTCTTTAATACGGACATAGAAAATATCACTGTAAATATAAAAACACGACTACTGGACAAAAAACTGTCGGTTCGCGGAAATATCGGAGTACAGAACGACAACCTGAAAAACCATAAAGTAAGCCGGTCAAGCCGTCTTATTGCCATGCTAACCATGCAGTATAATCCCACACAGATTTTTAGTATCGACGGATCCTATTCCAATTACAGCATTAACCAGAAAGCAGGGCGGCTACCACTGGAAGATACCATCCGGCTTTTTCAGACCAACCAAACCATCAACCTCATGCCACGTGTTATGCTTGCAGGCGAAAAAATTCAACAAGTCATTCAACTCACGCTGACCAGAACCGACCTCACCGACCGCAATATCCATACTTCCGGAACCAATGCAATTACTTCCGACATCGCTATGCTCAATTATATTGTATCGGTCATTCCTGCATCACTCAATATTAATTCCGGTATCAGCTACATCGGCATGACCAATTCACTGGCCTCCCGTAAAAATTATATCCTGATGCTCGGGATAAACAAATCCTTCTTTAAAAATAAACTCAACCTGGGTATTAATACTTCCGGAGGAAGAAGCAAAGTCAACGAAATTCAAGGAAAAGTGGTCAATGCATCAGGCAGTGTCCTCTTCAAACCATTAAAAAAACACGGGTTTAAGTTTTTTGTCTATTTCCAAAACAATGCCTATCCGGAAACCTCAGCACAAAAGAGTTATAAAGAATTTAAAACCAATGTCAGTTATGTATATTCCCTATAATTATACCAGAAGCATACACCGGAGGGCTGTTGTCGTTCTCTGCGCGTTCATTTCAGTATTCCTTCCGGCTCGTCTGCTCGGGCAGGGTAGTCCGGTGAACATCCAACTGGCCGTGTTACCCCCTTACACTTCGGCAGTATATGAATACATCGACAACCCCGATAAAATTATCGTGAATATCACCCATACTGGTTTTGGTATGGGGCCGCTGGAGATCTACCTGAGAGGAAG
>RZYD01000181.1 GCA_009930445.1 Bacteroidia bacterium
AATATTGCCCATCCGTTCCGCGAAGGGAATGGTCGTGCCACGCGAATCTGGCTTGATCTCATGCTGAAGGCAGCGCTCAGGCTGGTGGTGGATTGGAATTTGGTGGACAAGGATGAATATCTCTCCGCTATGCAGCGCAGCCCTGTGAAAGACCTTGAGATCAAAGCCCTGCTTAAGCAAGCGTTGACCGATCACATTGATGACCGCGCTCTGTTTATGAAGGGTATTGATGTGAGTTATTTCTATGAAGGCTATAGCGAATTCAAGACTGAGGAGCTGTAGGCGTGAGTAATACGAATTTTTTGGAAAAGCTGTTAGATGGGGTTGTTGTGGAGTGGAAGCCTTTGGGAAAAGTGCTTATGCGTACCAAGGGTACAAAGATTACAGCTGGTCAGATGAAAGAGTTACACAAAGATGGCGCGCCACTAAAAGTTTTTGCGGGAGGAAGAACTGTTGCGTTTGTCGATTTCGACGACATACCTGCAAAAGATGTAAATCGAGAGCCTTCCATTATCGTCAAATCTCGTGGCGTTATTGAATTCGAATATTATAATAAGCCGTTTTCCCATAAAAATGAAATGTGGTCGTATCACTCAAAAAGTGACGGAGTCCATATCAAGTATGTTTATCACTTTCTGAAACTGAACGAACCCTACTTTCAAGGCCTCGGCAGTAAAATGCAAATGCCGCAAATTGCAACGCCAGATACTGACAAGTTTGAAATCCCCATCCCCTGCCCGGACAACCCCAAAAAATCGCTGGAAATCCAGGCCGAAATCGTCCGTATTTTGGACGCATTTACCGCCCTTACCGCCGAGCTTACCGCCGAGCTTACCGCCGAGCTTACCGCCCGCAAAAAACAATACAACTACTATCGAGACCAGTTGTTGAGTTTTGTAGAGGGGGACGTGGAGTGGAAGACGTTGGGGGAACTGGCAACTTTGAGACGTGGCAGAGTCATGTCAAAAGGCTACCTCGCAGAGAACGCTGGAATCTATCCCGTATACAGCTCTCAAACTGCCAGCAATGGGGTGATTGGAAAAATCGACACCTTCGATTTTGATGGAGAGTTCATTAGTTGGACTACTGATGGGGCAAATGCGGGTACAGTTTTTTATCGCACGGGTAAATTCTCAATTACCAATGTTTGCGGGCTAATAAAAATCAATGACGAAGCGAGGCTGAACTATAAGTTTCTATTCTACTGGCTCTCCATAGAAGCACAAAAGCATGTCTATTCAGGCATGGGCAACCCTAAGCTAATGAGTCATCAAGTCGAGAAGATCCCCGTACCTATACCGAATCCCGATGATCCAGGAAAATCGCTTAATGAGCAAAAGCGCATAGTAACCATCCTCGACAAGCTTGAAGCTTTGACATTCTCCATCAGCGAAGGCTTGCCGCGCGAAATTGAGTTGCGCCAGAAGCAGTACGAGTATTACCGCGATTTGCTGCTCAGCTTTCCAAAGCCGGAAGAGTCGCCCCTGAAACCTGTGGAGCCATGAGATGGATAAGATCGACCAAGTCAAACAGCTTGTAAGTGAAATCAACCGGTTGCATCGAGATTTTTCAGGCGATTATTTTGAAACCGGGGTTATCGAGAAAATCAATCTTTCCAGAACCATCCAGCATATTCCCGTAGCCCACATCTACCAGTATCGTCTGACCCTGCACGAGAGCATCAATGATTACCTGATGACTGCGGATATTGAGATCAAATATTTTTACCGCGTCAAAACCCGTGAAAGCATTGATGACAAGATTGCGCGCTTCTCAACCCGCGAAGATCAATATCCCGTCAATAACTGGCTCAATGATATTTTTGGTGCACGCATTATTCTGACAGCCGGTGAAATCAAGTCCATCATGGATTTGCTGGATGACTGGCAGGATGCATTGAGCCTGAAAAACTGGTATTTGCGTGATAAAGAAGGGTATCGCGGTCTGCACGTTTACTTCAAAAACAAGAGCAATTTTTATTTTCCATGGGAGTTGCAGATCTGGGACATTGAAGACATTCAACGCAACATTGAAAATCACGAAAAATTCAAGCGAAACTTCATGTAGTTTCCTGAGCAAGCCAATGACAGACTACAAAACCATCGCCGAGTCGAACAACTTCATCGTTCTGGATAAATATTCCAAGGAATGGAAGGTCTGCGAGACCTACCAAAGCGAAGGGGATTTGGAGCAGGAGTTTGTTCGCGATCTGCAAAGCCAAGGGTATGAATATGTACCCGGCTTAAACACGCCGGAAAAACTGCTGGCCAATGTGCGTGACCAATTACAAACATTGAACAATACGCAGTTTTCAGATGGTGAGTGGCTGCGTTTTGTTGAAACATGGCTGGATAGGCCCAGCGACAGCATCATTGATACAACACGCAAGATTCATGACAACCATATTCACGACTTCGTGTTCGACGACGGGCATATTCAGAATATCTACCTGCTAGATAAAAAGAACATAGCCCGCAATAAAGTGCAGGTGATCAGGCAGTTCGAGCAAACCGGCAGTCACGCGAACCGTTACGATGTGACCGTGCTGGTCAATGGCTTGCCCCTGGTTCAGGTAGAGTTGAAAAAGCGCGGCGTGGCCATACGTGAAGCCTTCAATCAGGTACATCGCTACAGCAAGGAGAGCTTCAACAGCGCGCATTCACTGTACAAGTATTTGCAGCTGTTTGTGATCTCCAATGGCACAGACAGCCGGTATTTTGCCAATACCACCCAGCGCAACAAGAACAGTTTTGACTTCACCATGAATTGGGCAAAAGCGGATAACAGCCTGATTAAAGATCTGAAGGACTTTACGGCCACATTTTTCCAAAAGCTTACCTTGCTGAATATCCTGATCAATTATTCGGTATTTGATGTCAGCAACATCCTGCTGGTGATGCGCCCCTACCAGATCGCCGCCACCGAACGCATTTTGTGGAAAATAAAGAGCTCTTTTGAAGCCAAAAGCTGGAACAAGCCGGAAAGCGGCGGGTATATCTGGCACACTACCGGGTCCGGCAAGACTCTGACCAGTTTTAAAGCAGCGCGTTTGGCTACTGAGCTGGACTTCATCGAGAAGGTATTCTTTGTAGTGGATCGCAAGGACCTCGATTACCAGACCATGAGGGAATATCAGCGCTTTTCTCCGGATAGCGTCAACGGCTCTGACAGTACCGCCGGACTCAAACGCAATCTGGACAAGGACGATAATAAAATCATCGTCACCACCATCCAGAAGCTCAATATCCTGATGAAAAGCGAAAGCGACCTGCCTATTTACAACAAACACGTGGTTTTTATTTTCGATGAATGTCACCGTAGCCAATTTGGCGAAGCCCAGAAGAATCTGAAAAAGAAGTTCAAAAAGTTTTATCAGTTCGGTTTTACCGGCACGCCTATTTTTCCGGAAAACGCACTTGGAGCAGAGACCACTGCCAGTGTGTTCGGCCGCGAATTGCATTCCTATGTCATCACCGATGCCATTCGTGATGAGAAAGTCTTGAAGTTCAAGGTGGACTACAACGATGTACGGCCACGGTTTAAAGCCATCGAAAGCGAGCAGGATGAGAAGAAGTTAAGTGCGGCAGAGAACAAGCAGGCCTTGTTGCACCCCGACCGTATTCGGGAAATTTCGCAATACATCTTGAGTAATTTCCGCCAAAAAACACATCGGCTGCAAGCAGGAGCCAAAGGCTTCAATGCCATGTTTGCCGTGAGCAGCGTGGATGCCGCCAAGCTCTACTATGAGTCGTTCAAGCATTTGCAAAAAAGCAGTGACAAGCCACTGACAGTGGCCACCATTTTCTCGTTTGCGGCCAATGAAGAACAGGATGCCGTGGGCGATATTCAGGATGAAAGTTTTGAAGTTACAGCAATGGATAGCAGCGCCAAAGAGTTTTTAAACGCAGCCATTGCCGACTATAATACGTTTTTTAAAACCAACTTTGGTGTCGATAGCAATGGATTTCAGAACTATTATCGTGATCTCGCCAAGCAAGTAAAAGCCAGGGAGATTGATTTGCTGATTGTGGTTGGCATGTTTCTGACCGGCTTTGATGCTCCAACCCTGAACACGTTGTTTGTTGATAAAAATCTGCGCTATCACGGGTTGATGCAGGCATATTCGCGCACCAACCGCATTTATGACGCTACCAAGACTTTTGGTAACATTGTGACCTTTCGGGACCTAGAGCAGGCCACGGTGGATGCCATTACCCTATTCGGTGATACGAACACAAAAAACGTTGTACTGGAAAAAAGTTATCAGGAATACATGGAAGGCTTTACCGATCAGGCAACTGGTGAGGCTAGGCGTGGCTTTTTGGAGGTAATAGCGGAGTTGGAGAAGCGCTTTCCCAATCCTGAAGATATTGTCAAAGAATCTGATAAAAAAGCCTTTGCAAAACTGTTTGGTGAATATTTGCGCATTGAGAATGTGCTGCAAAACTACGATGAGTTTGCCAGCCTCAAAGCCTTGCAAAACATTGATATGGATGACCCGGAAGCTGTTGAGGCATTTAAGGCCAGACACTACGTACGAGATGAGGATTTGCAATCGCTGCAAGCAATCAAAATTCCAGCTGAGCGTAAAATTCAGGATTACCGCTCGACCTATAATGATATTCGCGACTGGCTGCGCCGAGAAAAATCCTCCACCGAGAAAGAGAAGTCGGGCATTGATTGGGATGACGTTGTTTTTGAGGTCGATCTGCTGAAGTCCCAAGAGATTAATTTGGATTACATTTTGGGGTTGATTTACGAGAACAACAAAAAAATGAAGGATAAAGCTTCGCTGATTGAAGATGTGCGTCGGATTATTCGCGCTAGCCTCGGTAACCGCGCCAAAGAGAGCCTGTTGGTTGATTTCATGAATCAAACCGATTTGGACCAGCTTGGCGACAAGGCTAGCGTTATTGATGCCTTCTTCACCTTTGCGCAAGCTGAACAACAACGGGAAGCACAAGAACTGATTAGCACCGAGAAACTGAATACAGAGGCCGCCAAAAGGTACATCACCACATCACTTAAACGGGAGTTTGCCAGTGAAAATGGTACGGAGCTCAATTCCATTCTGCCAAAAATGAGCCCGCTAAACCCGCAGTACCTGACAAAAAAGCAGAGTGTCTTCCAAAAAATAGCTGCGTTTGTTGAGAAATTTAAAGGCGTGGGTGGGCAGATTTAGACGCAATGTTCACCTTCCGCGAGGGCAACGGCCGCAGCGCCCGTATCTGGCTTGATTTGATGCTCAAAAAAGGTAACCGATCACAGGGTCGCAATTCCGTTAGTTCGTCCAATCCAGGTCAGGTCAGGACCTTGATTATAAAACCAAGCTCTCATGGCCTCGACCAGA
>RZYD01000805.1 GCA_009930445.1 Bacteroidia bacterium
GGAAATTTACACTGGCTCTGTACAGAAAAAATTTCGGCTGGAAGTAGCGTCTTTCTCGTCTCCTTACGGGAAAAAAAATTCCCTTCCCGGTTACCCAACATCCGTGTAAATCATCAAATCCAAATTGATAATAAACTGAAAAACAATATATTAAATCAATTTAAATCCGATATCAGTAAAGAGAATAAAGAAGAGATTTTTTTGAGAATTAACAATCCGGAGTGGGGGGAAATTATCCGCATGGAATATATCAACGGATTAATACTCCGCCTGTCGGCAAAACAGCGCAAATTTTTTCCGGAAAGCATTACAATTGAAAAAAGCCAACGCCACAAAATATGGCTGGAGTTGCCCAAATTCATCAGTGAAAATACAAGCGCTGACCTAGCGGATTTTTGTCAAAATGCAGTGCAGATGGGATACCAGAAATTTATACTCAGCCATATTGGACAAAAAAAATTTCTGCCCGCGAATACCCAATTTGCGACAAACGAAAACGTATATGTGTATAACGACGCAGCGGCAAAACTCATAAGTGAGGAAGGAGCAGAATTTTGGACTTCACCGTATGAAAACGAATTGGAAAATCTCCTTTCCGGCCATAACCGGAATGCAATGATTGCCCTCTATTATTATCCCGAGCTGTTTTATTCGCGTATGCCAGTTAAAATACCATCCGGTCATCAAGCCGTATTTTCGGATGAGCAAGGTCGTAGGTTTTTCAAAAAAGTAAGCGATGGAATTACTGTAGTCCTTCCGGAAATACCGGTCGCGCTTTTTCAGAATAAAGATCATCTTAAAAATCACGGTTTTTCCAAATTCATGATCGATTTAAACTGGGTGGAACCGTCGGCCCGCCTGTTAAAAAAAGTCATGTTGCGGATGAAAAACAGTGAACAACTGCACCCTTCCACCACATTTAATTTTCGCAAAGGATTAAAATAAAAATTATCAGGGGATTCGGCAAAAGACGATATCTGAGTCGGCAGAATCAAAAATACGAAAAGCAACACTTGCTCCATCCTGCGAAAGGGTAGCATTCATCAAATAGTCGGAATTCGCTACATTT
>RZYD01000182.1 GCA_009930445.1 Bacteroidia bacterium
TTCTACTAATCCCTGATCGTGAAGATCAACCATAGCCACTTTCGCTCCTCTTTTTACCAGTTGCAATGTTAGTTCGCGGCCTATACCACTTCCGGCACCGGTTACGATAAATACTTTATTCTTTACTTTTATGCTTTTTATTTTGTTAACGGTTTATATATTCAAGGTTCGGAATATTTAAAAAAATCAAAGTATACAATTGAAATACACACTGTTAATGATAACACATTTCATTAAAAATAGTTTGATCTGAAACAACCCAAAACGATTCACAACACTCTTTTACTGATAATTATCTCAGGATTAACTTTTGATCTAAAAAATTTTTAAATTTATCCGCTATTTATCCAACTTTTGGGGGTTATTCAATGTACTTGCTTAAAAACATATTCTTACTTTATAAATTCCTTTGCTATGAAAAAAAAAGTTACCCTCGTTGCACTCCTACTGATTGCAGTTATTGCCGTAGTAATCCTGATTCTCTTTTCCACAGGTACAATACCCACCCAGGACCTGACCGGAACCATCAAAAAATCGAGTAAGTATAAAAAACAACAAACAACAGCAAGTGATATCATCCTTCGGCCGGATATTCTTCAGGATTCCGCCGCTGCCGCGGATTTAGCCATTAATCTTGGCAGCCTTACCTATATTCTGGAGAACATTTCCTTTCAAACAACAGAAATCGTTAATTACATTGTTCTTTCCGGCCTTTCGGAAACTGATAAAGAAAAACTTATCCGGCCACTCAATGATTATGCTGTAATGATTGAAGGATATAATTCCCTCATTCGCACCTCATCACAATCAATAATCCAATACCTGAACGATAAAACATCGGCTACAATTCAGGATATTGATAAATCATTTCAGGATATTAACAGCTTTTTTAACCGCTATAAATCCGATTTTAGTGCCTTTACCAATACGGCCGCCACGCTTGAAAACTTTATGGCTTCAAACGACCAAAACACCCGTTTAGAACTTATTCTCAACCGGCTTTATGCAGTTACACTTCAAAATGCACAATTTCTGAATGAAAAAGAAATTCAAAAAGAATACTTTGAAAAAATAATGAAAACAGTATCTATCGAAGAAACCATAGACCCTGAAAAAACAGATAATGAAGATATTACAGTAATTGTTTATGATAAAGAGGTTGAAAAATTTCGTCTTGTGAATGAACAAACCCTGCCACAGAATAGCTACAGCGCTATAAATTTCAATCAATTAGCAGCAAGTGGCGCCTTACCTCTGATATATCAATCAATGAATGTTGTCGCTGCAATAAACAGTGCCGAATCGCTACCTTTTTTAGTAAAAAATATGGTCAATTCCGCTACTTTTCAAGTGGGATCACAACTGCAACTCCTTAATGAGTACGTAATACAATCCATGGCCATACAGTCGATGGAAAAATATAGCGGTATTTATGCGATAAATCTGAGTGATTTAAAAAATTATACCAGCCAGCAACAATTAAACAGCCTTCTTGACTTGCCAAAAGGAATGTATTCCATCAACGTCAAAGAGGAGCTGCAATCTTTCCGTAATGCTTCCAGCATGGCCGCTAATGCCTTAGACTGCACAATGGTGATTTTTAGTAACGAATCAGAATTGAACAATTATTATATCAGTTTCTCCACACTCGGATTAATAGTATTGGGCGTAAACAATCAAATTAACCAAACGCTGAATTCTCTTCTTCCGCTGGGAGTTATTCAGTTTTATCAAGCAAACAGTGACCTGGGGGCTATCAATCTGCAAGGATCGCTTGACCTGAATACAGGAATACATTCACAGATTGGACTTGATTTTATGAATAACAGTCTGGGTGCATTTGTTGCGAATATTCCTGCGCTTCAGGCAGTTATCATAAATAATAACCTGAGTAGTAATCTGGGCTTTCTAAACCAGTAAAAAATCACAATCTTAGTTAATACTATGTCAATAAAAAAAATAATACTTACCGGATTTCTGGTTCTGGGTTTTTTGTTACCCGGAAAAGCACAGAAATTACAATCGTACGAAACACCCACACAAAAACTTATCTATATACAAAATTCTGCCTCCTATCTGGTACCGCATACCGCCCGGTCGTTTGAAAATGCCATGCAGTTTCATCGCCGCCTCTGGAACTACACTCCATCGGAATCCACTGCCATTCTTTTTAACGATTTTACCGATTACGGCAATGGGGGTACCATGGTAATTCCATGGAATATGCTAAATATTTCTGTTGCCCCGTTCGACCACTCTTTCGGTGTCATTCCATCGACCGAACGGATGCAATGGTTGATGGAGCATGAACTTACCCATCAGGTAATGTGTGATCAGGCTGCACGGCAGGATGTTTTTTATCGCAAAATCCTTGGCGGGAAAGTATTACCACAGGCTGAAATGCCCCTCTCCATGCTGTATAGTTACCTTACAACACCCCGTTGGTATTCGCCACGCTGGTACCACGAAGGTATCGCTGTTTTCATGGAAACATGGATGTCGGGCGGAATAGGCCGCGTTTTAGGCGGATACGACGAAATGGTTTTTCGCACAATGGTACACGATTCCGCTTACTTTTACCGACCCGTTGGCCTCCAGTCAGAAGGTACTACTATCGACTTTCAGGTGGGTGTCAATGCTTACCTCTACGGAACACGTTTTATCAGCTACCTGACAAAAAATTATGGCACGGAAAAACTCCTCGACTTCTACCGGCGCGACAGCAAAAGTAAACGCTTTTTCTCCCGTCAGTTTAAATCCGTGTACAATGCAAGCCTGTCTGAAAAATGGGAATCGTGGATTGCAGAAGAAAAAGCAAACCAACAGACAATTCTGAAACGCATCGCCGAACATCCGGTTTCACAGGGAAGAGCCATCACACAAAACCCCCTTGGTTCCACCGGAAAAGCTTATTATAACGCTGAAAAAAACCTCCTCTATGTACCTGTAAACTACCCCGGAAAACTGGCTTATATTGCTGCCATTGATCTTGCCACCGGAGCAATGCATAAAATTGCACCTGTCGTTTCACCAAAACTGTATTCCGTTACCTCCATGGCCTGGGATAAATCAAGCGGAAACCTGTTTATTAACAACAAAAACAACGACTGGCGGGGACTGGAACGGATAACAATTTCAACAGGAAAACGAAAACAACTTATCCGTTTCACGCGTACAGGCGATATGGTGATCAACCCCGTTGACCAAAGTATCTGGGGTATTCAAACAACCAATGGACGTACGGCCCTGGTACGAATTCCTGAACCCTATAACAAAATCGAAACCCTATACACCCTTGAATATACACTTACTCTTTTTAATCTCGACATCTCTCCCGATGGAAAATACCTCTCGGCAACATTGGCTGAAGTGGACGGAATGGAAAAACTGGTTCTTTTTAACCTCAGCGAACTACTGAAAGGCCAGCATAACTACACCGTATTATTTGATTTTGAAGATAAAGGTTGTTCTGATTTTGTTTTCGATGCAGAAGGAAAATACCTCTACGGAACCTCCTATTACACCGGCGTATCCAATGTTTTCAGAATCCGCGTGCCGGATGGAGATTTTCAATGTATTACTAATGCCCTGACTGGATATTTTCGTCCGGTGCCAGTTAACAACGATTCACTGATTGCTTTTCGCTACACCACCGGCGGCATGATGCCTGAATTACTATCGGCAGTACCACTGGAAAATGTCAACGATATCAAATGGCTGGGCCAGGATGTTTATGAAGCCAATCAAGAAGTGGTGAACTGGGTTCTTCCTCCGGTGAGCCATGTTAATATGGACTCCGTTACATTTAAAGAATCGACCTACCATCCCTTTACACAGCTAAAACTGGCCTCCGTATATCCCATTTTGGAAGGGTATAAAAACCTCGTCGGATGGGGATATCACATTCACTTTATGGATCGGCTGGCAATTCATTCGCTGCAACTCAGCGCCTCCTGGTCACCGTATAGCTTCTTGCCTGAAAATGAACGGTTACATCTGGCCCTTAAATGGAACTTCTGGAAATGGTCGGTATTGGCTACGTGGAATAAAGCCAATTTTTATGACCTCTTCGGACCCACTAAAGTAAGCCGTAAAGGCTATTCGCTGATTGCTTCCTACCACAATTACATTCGTTTTCATAAACCCCTGACCATCGATTATAAAATAAGTGGCGGAATGTACGGAGGACTGGAACGAATGCCCGGCTATCAGAATATAACCGCCTCATCCAGTGAACTTTATTTATTGATGGGAAATCTTCATATCAGCCATCTCAGAAAATCACTCGGTGCGGTGGAACCGGAACAGGGCTTCGACTGGAATGTTTATGTTTCGGGTATTTATGCCTCAAATAACCTTTATCCGCAGCTTTTCACCTCCCTCGATGCCGGAGTACTGCTTCCGCTGCGCAATACCAGCTTTTGGCTGCGCAATGCCGCCGGGGTTTCCCTCCATAACGATGCTGGTAACAGTTTCAACAACTACTATTTTGGCGGCTTCGGAAACAATTTTATCGACTACCAGGCCATCGGCCGATACCGGAATATAGAAAGTTTTCCCGGACTGGAAATCAACGAGGCTGCTGGAAACCATTTTATCAAAACAATGGGCGAGTTAAATCTGCGACCCCTTTATTTTAAAGAAGCCGGTTTTATCTGGCTGTATGTCACGTATGCCCGTCTTTCCTTACTTGGAGGCGGACTATACACCATGCATAACAACTGGCAAAACACAGGCATATACTACAATGCCGGAGCACAACTCGATTTTGATATTGTACTTTTCTCCTTATTGAAATCAACATTAAGCCTTGGCGCTGCCCGGGCATGGCGACCTGATCATTCTTCGGGCAACGAATTTATGATCTCATTAAAACTTTTATAACATACTATTACCCCATACCCTTTAAACAAGTCAAAATAATCGGATATCAGGTGAACAGCGATTAACGCGAAAATTAACCGGGAGTAGAAATAATTTCGTACTTTTGTATAGGACAGGTAAAAACACTTCGTATGGAAACAATAAAAAATGAAATGAATGAAGCCCCAAAAAAAAGAAAAAGAATCTGGATTTTTCTTGTTATCGGGTTGGGTGCTGCGCTAATTGTTGCGCTGGTTTTTCTTTTTATCAACAGGCAAAACTTGAATCAGCTCATACAGGAAAAAGAACAGCAACGCACAGAGCTTCGTGCTGAACTCGATTCACTGCTTACTGAGCACGAAACAATTAAAGCCAATTATGGGGCTATTGCTGATTCCCTCTTGTCGAAAGATAGTGTTATTCAAGCCAATGCAAAAGAAATTAAACGCCTGTTGAATAC
>RZYD01000183.1 GCA_009930445.1 Bacteroidia bacterium
CCGGAGTTTACCGATGGCATGAGCGATGAGCAAAAAATGGAGATTTGCAAAAAAGTATTTGACCGCTTGAATGACAAGGAGCATCCGGTAAGAATTAACCTGTTTTATATGAATTCTATTCCGGAGATTGCTATAATAGAAGGGAAAAATAAGAATAATTGATATTTCCATAAAGAACTACCGTGCTTTTTATGGTGAGCATCATATTTGCCTTGACAAAGACGGCAAAAACCTGATGGTGTATGGTGAAAACGGCAGCGGTAAAAGTTCACTCTTTACTGCCCTTCAGGATTTTCTGAAATCTTCGGTTGGAAAAATTGAGATAAAAGAAAATATTTTTGTTCCAGCATCACAAAAAAACACAGCCAGCATAAAGGTTAACATCAAAGAATCGCTCGAAACCTCAAAAACCACCACTTTTGAACTGAAATTAACCGAAAAGTAAATCATCAGTGCAGACAAAACGCTTATTGCTGATGCCAATAAAATTAAGGGCTTCTTTGACTACTGCAGCTTATTACAAACGCACATGGGACATAAGGATAAAGTGGATTTATTCGATTTGTTAATTGGAAAAGTTGAGTATTCTTTTGGGGGCATTTTGATTTCAAATGACTCCGGCATTCTTCACAACTCAATTAATGAATTTTCAACTAAGGAATTAGGGCGTGAGTGGTTCAATATTTACAAAGACACTTTTACAAAACGGCAAGACAAGAAACAACAAGAAGCGACCAAGAATTACTTGTCAACAAAATTCAATCCTGGGCTGAAAAAGCTACTTAAAGATATAGAAGCGGACACCAATACTTTTATGAAATCTTTTGGTGCCAATGTTAAGATTTCGCTGGATTTTGACAAAGTGGAATACCAAGGCAGAAGGAAACTTACAGGAAACAACATCAATTTAAAAATTGATTTCTTTGAAAAGGCAATTCCAAAACATCAACTTTTTCTGAATGAAGCCCGTTTGTCAGCACTTGCAATAAGTTTGTATTTGGCATCCATAAAAGTAAATCCGCTTACAGGAGCATTAAAAATCCTTGTTCTTGATGATTTACTCATTGGTTTGGATATGAGCACCCGTTTACCCTTGCTTGATATTTTGAAAAAACACTTTATTGATGTTGACAAAGACAAGCAATTTCAGGTAATAATGACCACCTACGACAATGTTTGGTATGAATTGGTGCGAAATTATTTCGGAACAGAAAAATGGAAATACACGGAGATTTATACGAAATCATTAAAAGATGACGATTTTGAAATTCCGGTAATCATTAATGAAAACGGCTATCTTGAAAGGGCTAAACATTATCTGACTGAAAAGGACTATAAAGCATCAGCCGTTTATCTCAGAACAGAATTTGAAAGAATTGTAAAGACCATTTGTGATAAGCAGAAAATCCCTGTATGCTACCACAAAAACCAAAAAGAGACAAATGAGCCCGCGCAGCAGTCATACACATTGCCAAAGCCCCACAAGCCAACGCTTCAACCAAAGCTTTGCCAAAGCGTTTGCCTGCCCAACCCATGTAACCGCCTTTCAGGACGGTTTTGTGATATCCCACGCTCAAACAAAACAAAATAAATTTGTGCTTTGTGGATAGGTTGGTGCAGTTTGAAAATGACAAGAAAGTGAAGTTAAATAAATGACAAACAGACGGATATGAATGAACGCCAGTTGCCAACACGCGGTATAGTTAATTGCCGGTGCAGTGCGTATTCGAGCTGCACAGCTCGTATCAAAAGTTCTTGTAACTTGACAGGAAAGTGCTTCGAAATCGGCAACAAAAACATACCGCCATCCGTTAGTACGCCGTGAGGCGTATTTTCTTCAGTGGGTTTAATTCCCACATGTCTAATTAACTGTTCGGGCAGTAATTAAAAAGATTATTTGCACAGCAAACCTCAGAAGGGACAAGTTAAGCTACAATCAAACTCTACGTGAAGTCCCTTGTTTTTCCATATTATTTTAGTGAAAGTTTTTGAAAAGTCATCAGTGTAAAATCTGATGGTTTTTTTTCATTTGGTCTCCCAATTGGTCTCAAAAAAAACCTGATACAATGTATCAGGTTAAATTGCAATCTTTTGTAAAAGAAAGTTGTGATCCCACCGGGATTCGAACCCAGATCGTCAGAACCGGAATCTGAAATTCTATCCATTGAACTATGGGACCGTTTCGGACAACAAATATACAAAGTTTTTTAAATATTTATTGTTCGCTTTCATTTATGATTTTGCCTCCGTCATCGCCTCCGCCGGGCCCTAACTCAATCACTTTTGAAGCCGCACCAATCAGCATTTCATTATGCTCACTAACCAGTAGAGTATGCCCGTTTTTCAGAATAAGTCTTAACATTTCCAGCAGTTTTTCCACATCGGCATAGTGCAGGCCTGTCGTTGGTTCATCTAACAGGAATAACACTTTGCCTTTTGCCGGGATGTGTTTTACGAGTTTAATACGCTGCCGTTCTCCACCACTCATGGTGCTAAGGCTCTGGCCGGCGCGCAAGTAACCCAGTCCTGTCTGTACCAACAACTGCAATGCTGATTTTATTTTCTTCTCTTCCGAAAAGAGCGCCAACAACTGATGCACATCCCGCCTAAGCAGTTGGCCGATGGCGCAATCTTTATATTTTACTGCCAGCACCTCCTCTTTGAAGCGTAGTCCGTGGCAATCCGGGCAAACTTTTGTCACATCGGAAAGAAAATCCATTGTAACCCCTAAAATTCCGGTACCACGGCATGTCTCACAACGTCCTTTCCCACTGTTAAACGAGAAGTCGCCTTTTTTTAGGCCGGCGGCCTGGGCTTCCGGCGTGGCAGCGAAGAGGACACGGATAGCATCCCATATTCCCAGCCAGGAAAGAACTGTGGAGTTACTTTGTCCTTTCATCATCTGCTGGTTTACCTGCACCACCTCATCGAAGTACTCAAAGCCTTCAATGTTGTCGCAATTCACCGCTTTCCGGGCAACAAAGCTGTCGTAAATAACGTTTTTCATCAGTGTGGATTTTCCACTGCCTGAAACACCGGTTATTACCGTCAGAAAACCTGATGGAACCTGAAGGGAAATATTTTTCAGGTTATGTGCGTGGGCTCCTATAACCTTCAACGTCGCTATTTCACTGGGTATAGATTTCAGAGATTTCAATGGCTTTATTTCTTGTAAATCCTTTTGAAGGTATTGCCCTGTTAATGATTCAGCATTTCTGCTGATAGCGTCAGGAGAACCGGTTGCAACAACTTTTCCACCGTATATACCGGCACCCGGACCCATGTCGATAATATAATCTGCGGCGCACATCACTTCTTTGTCGTGTTCAACCACTACCAGCGTGTTTCCGTTCTGGGCCAATTCGCGCATCACCTCCAGCAGTTTTTCAGTGTTTTTTTTATGGATCCCGATGGTTGGTTCATCGAGGATGTAAGTGATACCGGTGAGTTTCGCACCCAATTGAGTGGCAAGACGTAAGCGTTGTGTCTCTCCGCCACTTAAGGTCATGGATGACCGATTTAAGGTAAGGTAACCAAGGCCGAGGCGGATAATGAGGTTGCATCGGTGGAGGATGGATTTCCTGATTGCTGAAAGAATTTGATCTGCATTGGATTTTTCCCATAATTTCTCCAGTGCTTCGATAGAAAGAGCGGTCATCCCCGCGATGTCGCAATCAAAAAGTTTATACCGTAAAGCTTCAGGCGCGAGTCGTTTTCCGTGGCATACCCCGCATTCGACCTTTTTCATCAAGGGACGAATGGTGTCGCCACGCTTATCCTGATGTTTGCGGTTATACTCGTCGTCGATATACGCTACAAATCCTTTCCATGTGCCTGAAAATACGTGAGTTCCCTCACGGTCGCCACGTTTATATTTCCAATGTACGTTGTAAACAGCAGCTCCGGTGCCGTACATGGCAACATTTTTTTCTTCGTTGGATAATTCTCGGTAGGGTTTTGAGAAATCGATGTTTTGTGCTTTTCCTGCAGCTTTCAGAATAGCGACGTACTGGCCGTAGCTATCGCCATAGAATTGTCCTGTTTTACTACCGTGAAGGGCGCCATTCAACAGACTTTTTTCTTTGTGGGTAACAAATTTTTCCGGATCGGCAGTGTGTTGCATCCCTAACCCCTTACATTCAGGGCAGGCTCCACTTTGATGGTTAAAGGAGAAAAAGGAGGAAAGAATTCCCTTCGTTCTGTTTCCCTTTTCATCCACCGAAGCTCTGGCGTACGCCAACCGTAACAGATCATAAATTTCGGTCATGGTACCTACTGTAGAGCGTGGATTTCCTGTTACGGAGGACTGGGAAATTGCCACCGGAGGGCTCATTCCTTTAATGGCTTCTACAGGAGGTGCATCGGGCAGGTTCATGCGGGTACGTGTCCATGTGGAGAAGTTTTCTGCGTAGCGACGTTGTCCTTCGGCAAACAGCGTATCAAAAGCCAGTGAGCTCTTCCCTGAGCCGGAGATTCCGGTTATTACCGTAATTTTTCCATGGGGAATATTCACATTTATATGTTGCAGGTTGTTGGTATCCGCTCCGAGGATAGAGATTTCTTTCAATGGAACTACGGATTCGGGTTTTTCAAACGTTTCACATTCGGTTGAGGTGTAGCCATTGGGGTGGCCGGAATAGGTAATCCTTCCCCCCTGTTTTCCGCTGTCGGGGCCCAATTCTGTGAGCCAGTCGCACTGTTGGATAAATATTGGGTGGTGCGTTATGATGAGGACGGTATTGCCAACAGCGACCAGGTCATCAAGCGCTTTGAGCAGTACTTGTACGTCGCGGTTATGCAGCCCGGTTGTTGGTTCATGCAGGATATATAGCGTGTCGCCGGAAGATTGTTTTACCAGCTCTGCGGAGAGTTTAATGCGTTGTGCTTCGCCACCGGAGAGTGTAGTGGCCGGCTGACCAAGGGTGATATAACCCAGGCCCAGCTTTTGCATGATGGCAACATAGCGAAAGATGGCTTTCTCCTCCATAAAGATTCCGACCGCTTCATCGACCGTAAGCTCAAGCACATCATAAATATTCATGCCTTTCCATTTCACTTCCAGCGTTTCGTCATTGAAGCGCTTGCCCTGGCAGGTCTCACACAGCACATCTACATCACCCAGGAAGTGCATACCCACCTGAATTACCCCGGCACCCTGGCAGGTTTCACAGCGGCCGCCTTTGTTATTGAAAGAGAATCGTCCTTTTTTCCAGCCTCTTTTTTTTGATTCCGGCAGTGCTGCGAAGAGGTCACGAATTTTGTCGGAGAGGTTCGTGTACGTTGCAGGGTTTGAGCGCGGAGTACGGCCTATGGGCGACTGATC
>RZYD01000806.1 GCA_009930445.1 Bacteroidia bacterium
GGGGCGTTGGTAATGTGAGCGTCACAGCTTGTTGCAAAGTCCGTTTCGGTGGATACGTAACAGCTTCGAAATCCGCTCCGTTTCATACCGCCAGGCGTTAGGCCGCATTTTAAAAACGAAAACGGTACAGTGAGAATTTTAGCCAAAGATTGAATAATGAACTTGAAAGAGCATTACGACAAATTATATCAAGATTCGATTCAGAAAATACAATCGGACTCTTATCAGGTTGACAAGTTAATTGATTCGGATAATGATAAAAGATTCGGTATTACTCTTTTATTACGACCTGATAATTCAGTAAAGGCTAATATTCAAAAGTTTCTTTCAGAGATTAGGTCAATAGAACCAAACCAATACTTTTACCGTGATTCTGATTTGCATGTGACAGTAATGTCAATAATTTCCTGTTACGATGGATTCAACCTTAGCCAGATTAGAATTGAAGATTATGTTGAAACCATTAAGAAAAGCATAAGGGGGATGAATTGTTTTAAAATAGAATTTATAGGACTTACTGCCTCCCCATCTTGTTTAATGGTACAAGGATATTTAGAAAATAATACTCTAAACCAGATTCGGGATAACCTAAGAGTAGATTTTAAGGACACTGGCTTAGAACAGTCAATGGATAAAAGATATGCAATTCAAACAGCTCATTCGACAATTTTTAGATTGAAAGAAAAAATCGAGAATAAAGAGAGTTTTTTGGATATAGTGGAAAAGTATAGAGATTACTATTTTGGTACATTTGTAGTTGATTCATTGGAATTGGTATTCAATGATTGGTATCAACGAGAAGAATATGTCAAAAAATTGTATCTATTTGAATTGAAATAAAAACGCAGCCTAACACGCGGTATAAAAAATTGCCGGGACAGTAGGTTATTCAAGGGTTGTAGCCCGCTTCAACTTTTGTGTAACTTGACAGGAAATCGCCCGCAATCGGCAACTTTTCATACCGCCAAACGTTAGGGTGCATTTAAAAAGACACGTCCACTAACTCACAACTTTCGATAGTAACATTACAGTCCCATTCTTCTGGGTCAATCGGAATATTACATTTAA
>RZYD01000184.1 GCA_009930445.1 Bacteroidia bacterium
CGCCCTTATACTTTTTATGGATTGCAGCCAATTCGGCGGGCAGCTTGTCAGGTGTAAATTTATTCCAGAGCATCTCCAGCATGGCTGCCGTCAGCTTCTGGTCGGTTTCCAGGTTATAGTCCTTAAAATAATCCTTGGCATAGGCACGTAACATTTCTATAGTTTGCTGAATTTTTTCCGGCTCAGTCTCATTATTCTCCAACAGTTTCACTAAACCTCCAAAACGGCGGCTAAAACTATAAATTTCAGGGCCGCGGTAAAAAGCCTCAAAGAAGTAAGTCGACCAGAGATTAAAATCGTTCGACAAGGCATAGGAATTTTCGAGGGCAGGAAGTGCTTCCCCATATTTTTCGTTCATTTCCGGGTTTGCTCCCAGCCAATCGCGGAACTGGTTTTCAAGCGCCAGTTTCTCACCATAAACATTCAAACGCTTAAGGCCTTTGGTCTGACCAATAAAATACTTCCAGTAATTAGCAGTACGGGCATATTTTGAAGCATACTTAATCCTTACTTCATCCGATGCATTCATATCTTCACGCATAATATCCAGTTTTTTACGACGAATAGTAACTACAGAAGGGTTATTTACATCAATAGCGTACCTGACACCATAGGAAGTTAAAAACCGTTCAGTGCCTCCCGGGTAGCCTAAAATCATGGCGAAATCATCCTTTTTAACCCCTTTAAGGCTAACAGGCAGATAGTGACGGGGGGTAAAAGGCACGTTGTCTTCGGAAAAAGCCGCCGGTTTATTGTCGGCACTGGCATAAACACGAAAAATAGAAAAATCACCGGTATGCCGCGGCCACATCCAGTTGTCGGTATCGGCACCAAATTTTCCAATAGAGCTGGGAGGAGCACCTACCAGGCGCACATCAGTAAACACCTCATAAACAAACAGATAAAATTCATTTCCATGGAAAAAGCTTTTCACCTGGGCTTCATAATGGGTATTTCCAACTGCTTCTGACTCAATGGATTTTCTTAGGGTATTGATGGCTTCCTCCCGTTCGGCCTCGCTCATTTGATCTGTTACCGATTCCAGCACCCGGTCGGTCACATCTTCAATACGAATCAGGAAAGTAGCCTTTAGATTGTCATTGGGCAACTCCTCCGACAGGTTGCGGGCCCAAAAACCTTCCGTCAGATAATCATGGTCAATACTGCTATGCGCCTGAATATTACCATAACCACAATGATGGTTAGTAAATATCAACCCTTTGTCTGAAACGATTTCTCCCGTACATCCTCCCCCAAAAATAATAATAGCATCCTTCAAACTGGAATGGTTAATACTGTATATTTCTTCCGGCGTTAATTGAAGCCCCATTTCCTGCATATCCACATAATTCAGGCGTTCAATAAACAAAGGTAACCACATGCCTTCATCGGCCCGGGTAACACTACTCAACATCAGGAAAATTCCCGATAAAACAATTAATAACTTTCTCATTTTTAATTATTTAAGATTATTTCTATTTAGGATACAGAAAAACAAACGATTATTTACAGCAAATGTAACACGGCAAAGAATTAAACAAATTTATCTCCTTTTTTCCGGCGTACATCCTCTACAATAAAACGAAGCTTTTGTTCATCTTCCTTTTTGCAAATCAGAAGAATATTTTCATTTTCAACAATTATTGCATCATCAATACCCTGAATTATCACAAGTTTCTCATTAGGAACATGGATAACCGAATTTTTGGTATCATAAGCCATGACCTGCTTTCCCACGATAGCATTTCCGTTTTCATCGCGGGACAAATTTTCGTAGAGTGAACCCCAGGTCCCCAGATCACTCCACCCGAAATCGGCTCTATGAACATACACATTGGAAGCCTTTTCCATTATTCCATAATCGATTGAAATGGCCTTACAGGTAGGAAAGGCTTTATCGATAAACGATTGTTCGTCGGGTGTATAAAACCACGCTTTTCCTCTGGCAATAATTTGGGAAATTTCGGGAAGCCAGATGGTAAACGCCTCCAGAATGGCCGGCAGTGACCAGACAAAAATTCCGGAATTCCAAAGAAAGTCACCGCTCTGCAAAAAAGCTTTCGCCAAATCTAATTCCGGCTTTTCGGTAAAAGATTTCACTTTAAAAATATTTCCCTCACCATCATTGGTATCTGATTCATCAAACTGAATATATCCATACCCCGTATCAGGCCGGCTGGGTTTAATACCCAGGGTCAGCAGCCAGTTATTATGCACCGCCGCATGCAAAGCATTCAGAATTACCTCCTCAAAAACGTCTTCCTTAAGGATAATATGGTCGGATGGGGCCACGACCATTGCCGCTTTGGGATTTTTCAATGCAATTTTGTGCATGGCATAGGCAATGCAAGGGGCCGTATTGCGGCGAATTGGCTCGCAAAGAATATTATCAACATTTATGGCCGGAAGTTGCTCAGCAACCGTATTCGCATACATCTTGCTGGTAACCACAAAGATGTTTTCTGGCGGAATTACGCGCGTCATCCGGTTAAAAGTTTGCTGAATCAGCGTTTCTCCGGTATTCAGGATATCAATAAACTGCTTTGGCCTGGCCGTAAGACTCATGGGCCAGAAACGTGTTCCAACGCCACCGGCCATGATAACGCCATAATAATTTTCGTTCATATTTTGTGGGTATTTAGGTACAATTAAGCTGTTCTATGTGAAACAAAAATACACGCTTTTTCTGAATGGAAAAATTATGAACCTGAATCAGCCTCCCATGCATTGGTAAAAGCAAAAATCCGAAGGGTATCGTCGTGTTTAGACCAGGAACCGCAACCACAATCATCTTTTTTCTTAAACCATCTGGAACCAGTTCGTTGGCTTGTGCTGCAGGAGGCAAAAAAAAGCGACATCACTACAAGCACTGTAACCCACTGCCAACGATACCGGAACATACCACAAAACTTTTTCTTCCGTAAATAATTTTTGGGTTCATCGCGGTATGAAACCACCATTTTACTGCATATTTTATCCATGTTACTGAAATTTATATTCTGTGTCCGGGAGTTACAAAGCCACCCGCTGATTATAACAGAATCTGGTTCTGTTCACAAACCCACGGTTCACAGCCCCCCATTGTTTTCTGTGGAGAGTTCGCTCCTTTCTTAAATAATCGTTACTTTAGCAAAAATATTATATTCATGGCATTATTACTAAATTTAGGTTTATATCTCCAGTTTTTAGGAAAAATATTTCGACGGCCTGAAAAAGGAAAAGTCTTCAGAAATAATTTTATTACTGAACTGGAAAACCTGGGATTAAACTCGATTGGAATCGTTGTAATAATTTCGGTATTTATGGGTGCGGTAGTCGCCCTTCAGGTGGCTTATAACACCGATAATCCTTTAATCCCTGCTTATCTGGTGGGTTACAGTACACGGCAATCGATGATACTGGAGTTCTCGCCAACAATCATCGCCTTGATTCTGGCTGGTAAAATAGGCTCGAATATAGCCTCTGAAATTGGCACAATGCGGGTGACAGAACAAATTGATGCGTTGGAGGTTATGGGCATCAATGCCGCAGGCCATCTGGTGTTGCCGAAGGTTATTGCCTCGCTGATTGTTAATCCTGTTTTAGTAGTTTTTAGCATTTTTGTTGGAACTATCGGCGGATGGATTGCCATAACCTCTTCCCATCTGGTTAGTACACACGACTTTCTTACCGGTATTTACCTTGATTATTCCAATTATGATTTGATTTACGCCCTGATCAAAACTGTGGTGTTTGCATTTTTAATTACTACAATATCCGGATTTTACGGTTTTTACACACAAGGCGGAGCATTGGAAGTGGGTCGTTCGTCCACCAAAGCGGTAGTGTCGGCCAGTATTATGATTATTATCTCCAACCTGATTCTAACGCAACTTCTCCTGATATGATACAAGCCCTGAACATCCATAAAACATTCCATAACCAGCTTGTACTTAATAACGTATCGGTGGATTTTCATCCTGGAGCGACCAACCTGATCATCGGAAAAAGCGGCTCAGGAAAAACCGTGCTGATGAAAATTCTGGTGGGTCTGATAACCCCTGATTCGGGCAAGATAAGCTTCAACGACCGTGATTTTTTATCTATGAACACAAAGCAGAAAAAAACACTGCGTCAGGAAATCGGCATGCTCTTTCAGGGCGGCGCCCTTTTCGATAGCATGACGGTGCAGGATAACATTATGTTCCCCTTGTCGCTGTTTTCGTCGATGAGTTATCACGAAAAACTTGACCGCGTAAATTTCTGCCTGAAACGGGTAAACCTGGAAAAAGCCAACCATCTGATGCCATCGGAGTTAAGCGGGGGTATGACCAAACGTGTGGCCATTGCCCGAGCCATAGCCCCCAACCCCAAATACCTCTTTTGTGACGAACCCAACTCCGGTCTCGACCCAAAAACTTCAGGAATTATTGATAATCTCATTAAAGAAATCACAAAAGAATACCATATCACCACAATCATCAACACCCACGATATGAATTCTGTTCTCGAAACCGGCGAGTACATCACCTATATCCATGAAGGACAGGTAAACTGGCAAGGCAATAAACAAACCGTACTTTCGGAGGGGACGAACGAACTCAACGATTTTATGTTTTCAACAGCGCTGACGCGAAAAATAAAAACTGTACCTTTACAATCCTAATGTTAACCAAAAACAACCTATGAACTGGCTTGATATTCTTATTTTGGTTCCACTGGTATTTTTTGCCTGGCAGGGAATACGAAATGGATTAATTATGGAAATTTTTACCCTCGCTGCACTACTGCTGGGCATCTGGGCGTCGTTGAAATTTTCGTATGTGGCGGAAACCTTTCTGCAGGATAAACTAAGCATGGATGCCTCCTATTTGCACATTATTGCTTTCATCCTGACTTTTATTGTGGTAGTAATTGCCGTTAACCTGCTGGGGAAGGGAATTAAAAAATTATTCCATGCCATTGCGTTGGGTCCAGTGGATACCATCCTCGGGTTAGCTTTTGGTGCAATAAAAGGAATTTTGCTGCTGGCTATTCTGTTTTATGTATTCGATAGTTTTGAGATGAAAAACGGCCTCATTGATCAAAAAATTAAAGAGGAAAGCTTTTTTTATCCTTATGTCGAAAACCTAAGCGAGAAAATGGAGGAGATTGTATTTGATGAAAAAAGGCCGGATTTCGATCAGGAGAAAGATCAGGTGAATGATTTCATAGAAGAAACCTTCAATATTGAGTCCCCTCCGAAAAGTCAAAAGGCAGGAACGACAATTAATTCCAAAATATTTGTAGTTATAAACAAACTATCGTTAATAACTTAATTAGTTAAT
>RZYD01000185.1 GCA_009930445.1 Bacteroidia bacterium
TTAGTTGAGGCCATGGCTGAATACCTGCATTTTGTTTGTCGTACCGAATGGTGGCGGTTTAGCAAGGAAGAGGAGCTGCCTGCTGAATGCCTGAAAGGCCACTATCAGGGGATTCGCCCAGCTCCGGGCTATCCTGCATGGCCCGACCACTCCCAAAAGAAAATATTGCTCGAAATGCTGGAAGCCGATCAACGGATAAATCTGACGTTGACCCCTCAATACAGTATGATTCCAAAAGCATCCGTTTGTGGCATTATTCTATCGTATCCCGGCGCTGCTTACTTTGATGCCAGAGCAATTGGGGAGGATTAGAATTTCTGTTTTGCAAAAATAAATGCTTAAATATAAATGATTTTTTCAGATGAAAGTTATCGATAGTATTAATAATGCCGAAAAGCCCTTCTTTGCTGTGGAGTTTTTACCTCCACTGAAAGGCCATAGTTTGTCGAATTTTGATCAGGCTTTTCAACAGATTAAAGATCTGAAACCCGCGTATATCAATTTTACCTGCCATCAGAAGGAAGTGGTGTACCGCGATCGGGAAGATGGCCTGCTTGAGCGTTGTGTAGTTGCAAAACGGCCTGGCACGATTGGATTATCGGCTGCCGTGATGTATAAATATGATATCACCGTTGTACCCCATCTGATTTGTGGAGGGTTTTCGCGGGAAGAAACGGAAGATGCACTTATTGAATTGAATTTTTTGGGGCTGGAAAATGTTTTTGCCCTTCGTGGAGACCCACAGGCGGGGCAACGGACTTTTCTTCCTGAACCTGATGGTCATGCTTATGCTTCCGATCTCGTCCGGCAGATCAGGAATATGAATGATGGGATCTATCTTGACAGGAACATCAGAAACCCCGAGGCTTCACATTTTTGCGTGGGGGTAGCCGGATACCCTGAAAAACACTGTGAAGCCCCAAACAGGGAAACTGACCTCATGCATTTGAAAAATAAAGTCGACGCTGGCGCCGATTATATTGTGACACAAATGTTTTTTATCAATGAGAAATATTTCCGATTCGTCGAAGATTGTCGTTCCTATGGGATCACTGTGCCAATTATCCCCGGAATAAAACCGATAACTATGAAAAATGATGTCAACCTTCTTCCGAAAACTTTCAGTATCGATTTGCCCTCTGAGTTGTACCGCGATGTGGCAAACTGTGCAACTAACTATGAAGCACAATCGGTTGGGACACAATATGCCATACTTCAGGTTCGTGAACTTTTGGCTGCTGGTGTACCTGGAATTCACTTTTTTTCACTGGGAATGACTAAAAATATTCGTGAAATTGTTCTTAATACAATCTAATAGTGGAAATTAAGCCCATAACCCGACAGAATTAACACCTGTTTGGCGCATTCTTTCATTAATGTAGTGCTTTAAAAACAACGGCAAAATTTTTATAGACTTGCTTCTTTAATTCCGTAACGGATGTTTCACGGATTTTTGCCAATGAAAGATAGACGAGTTCAATGGCGGCAGAGTTTTCATCTGTTTCTGCAAATATTTTTGACGGATCAACACGCCGGAAAAAATCGATTGTTTTTGAGCTGATTAGGGCCCGAATACCAAAACTGAAATATACCGGCAACCCTTCAAACTGTTCGATCGCATTGCTGTTTCCCTGAAAACCATGCATAATCCAGGGTTGCAATGGTTTGTGTCGGTTATAATGTTCGAGTATTTTTTGTGTTGATTTTACATTGTGAAGAATCAATGGTTTTGAAAGTTGTTCGGAGCGCATGATATGCATTACAAACCATCTCTCCTGAACATCCATTGCGGGTCCGCGTAATTTATCCAGCCCCGTTTCGCCGATCGCAAGTACATTACGAAGAGAAAATAATTCCATTCCAGGCATTTTTTTTACGGATTCAATATACCAGGGATGAACTCCGACTGAAAAATATTGCTTACTACTCTCCGGATGTTCCCTGTCATAACCCGGGCAGTAGTTCAAAATCCGGATACAATCCGGCGACACATCTGTGTGATGGCTATGGATATCAATGTATTTATACTCCATTGAGCAGTGAAATAATTTGTTTAATTATGTTCCGATCAGTATACGCTCTTGTCCATTCTTCTTCAGCAGGCAAGCTTCCCATGGGTAATTGATTCCTGTAAATCATTTCAGAAGGAAAACTTCTGCGACCTGATAGATGATAAATCGGGGCACCTGTATATTCCTTTAAGGCTTGAATATTGGAAATATTAATTCCGCTTCCTGGTATAATACTGCAGTCGTTGCCGGCCCTGTCCCGCATTGCTTTTATCCTTTCTCTGCCCTCCCATGCAGCAGGAGCTCCGCCTGATGTTAGTACCCCATCAAACCCACTGTAAAGAATGTCCTGTAACGTCTCCTTCCAATCGGCCGAAACATCAATGGCGCGGTGAAACACACATTGCATAGGACGCGCCAGTTCCAACAATTCGGTATTCCGGTGAATATCCATGTGTCCGTATTTATCAAGTATTCCGAAAACAACACCATTTACCCCGGCTTGTCGGCAGAATTGAATATCTTTTTTCATGATTTCAAATTCAATATCGGAATAAAGGAAATCCCCACCCCGGGGACGGATGAGGACATGCAGGAAAATTTTTAGCTTTTCCCGGGCTGTAACTATTAGTCCGGCCGAAGGTGTAGTGCCTCCCTCCGGGATATTATCACATAACTCCACCCGAAAAGCTCCGCCCTCCTGTGCTTCGATGGCTGAAAACAGTGAGTTAGCACATACTTCAACCTTACTCTCTTTCATACGTCTTAATTTTAGGGATCAACAACTACCTCATCAACAAATAGCCAGGCCGGGTTTCCTGCACCATTGTGCCACTCAGGCAGGATTCCGGCATTTTTTGCGGTAATTTTAACATACCTGGCCGGTTGTGATTCGCATTTTACAACGAAGGGAACAATCTGCAACTCTCCGGATTTGTGATTATACTGATGTGTGCTTTTGCCAATTACGTTAAAATCATGGTTATTATCCGAAATGGCTACCTCCACCTCAATGGGTAGAAAAATCCATCTTAATGGAAAAGCTAAAGCATTCAACCGTATTTGATTAACGATGATTTCCTTCCCAAAATCAAGGGTTATTTCCATGTCTTTTCCCTTAAAACCCAGCCATTGCCCGTCGGTATGGGATAACGAACCGAAAAGTCCGTTTACAAGCGTGTGTACGCCCTCACAGGTATATTTTTCATCAGGCGGATACCGCAGTACAGCCGCTTTTCCAATCGCCTGATGTAATTCAATACCTATAATACTGGTTTTTTCCTTCGGACTCCCTTCTTTGTATGCAATGGCTTTTAGCGTAGCACTGTGATCCAGAATGAATGGTGCCGTATAGGCTGTCGATTGATCGTCGGGGAAAGTGTTATCCAGCGTGTAAAATAGATTATCGGCAAAAGCTTCTGTGCTTAAGGTAACCCGGAAACTGTGCATCAGGGTATCATAAGCAGTGCTAACCTCAATTTTATAGGATCCATCACTATAACGAACACCCATGTGATCAAATCGTTTAAAAAGTGGTTTTAACCGCTCACGAAAATCTTCCCACTGACTGTCCTCATGCTTTAGCCATAGCTTTTCTGAGAGTGCTGTCATTCTTGGTAATACCATATATTCCGCAAGTTCAGGGGTATCTATCCATTCTGTCCAAAGATTGCCTTGTCCACCAAGTATATGCTTTGCCTCTTCCTCCGTTAGCGCGGCAGGTGTTGGATTAAATGAATATACTTTTTTCAGTGTCGTGAACCCGCCGATGGCTTCTGGCTGAAATTCGGGATCAGCCTGATAAAAATTTAAATAACAGTGCGAAATCGGGCACATGATGGCATCATGTCCGGTCCTGGCCGCTTCAATTCCTCCTTCTGTTCCCTGCCATGACATTACGGTAGCTTCAGGTGCAAGCCCTCCCTGTAGAATTTCATCCCATCCGATTAATTTTTTTCCTTTTGATTTTAAGTATTTTTCCATTCGTTGTATAAACCAGCTTTGCAATGCCTCCACATCTTTCAGGTTTTCGTCACGCATTCGTTTCTGACACTTCGGGCATGATGCCCAGGCTGTTTTTGTAGCTTCATCTCCACCAATATGGAAATAGGGTGCCGGAAAGAGTGGAATCACTTCGTCCAGTACATTTTCCAAAAATTCAAATACCTCGTCATTTCCCGCACAGAAGATATCATCGTTCGGCCAATAGCCTCCTGGCTGAACATAGTACGGACCCCCTGTGCATCCCAGCGCAGGATACGCGGCGAGTACTTCACAGGAGTGACCCGGCATTTCTATTTCCGGGATGACCATAACCTGTTGTTTGGCCGCATAGGCCACGATCTCCTTGATTTCTTCCTGCGTATAAAACCCGCCATAGGTCGCTTTTTCGCCAGGCAGGGGAGGTGTCACTTCTCGCCAGGGCTCTTGTTCCCTGTCCACCCGCCATGCAGCTACTTCCTGCAATAAAGGATACTTCCTTATCTCTATCCGCCAGCCATTATCATCTGTAAGATGCCAGTGGAAAACATTCATCTTATGAAAAGCAATCAGATCAATGTAGCGCTTGACAAATTCCACAGAAAAAAAATGTCGGCTGACATCCAAATGCATTCCTCGCCAGGCATATTCAGGGTAATCTTTTATCTGTGCACAGGGAATGGGAATTTTTTTCATCGTTCCCGCTTGCTCCAGCTCCGGTGGCATCATTTGGCGTAAGGTTTGAAATGCATAAAATACCCCCGCCGGAGTTGAAGCCTGTATCTGTATATAACCGGTTTTGACATTTAGAAAGTATCCTTCCTGATGTGTGTCTTCTTCGTCCTGTAATCGCGCGTTGATTATCAGGGTATTTGATGATGCCCGCATCTCATCGATATTCCCTGTAGTCAGATGCAGCCCTGACCCGTTTTCAATAAAATCAATAAACCATTGCACGGTGCTTGCCAGCAGTGTGTCATGCGTATTGAAGGCGATTTTTGTGTCTCTGTTAATTTCAAATTTTCCGCTTTGCGCATAGCTCTTTACCGGTTTTGGAGTAATATCCAACGCCTCTGGGGATGAACAGCTAAACATAATGAATGGCAACACTAAAAGCAGGGTAGGAAGAATACCTTTCTCAATCATATTTTCATGGTATTAAAAAATCAAAAATAAGGAAAAACGTGGGGTATTTATATCGCTTGGATTGATTTTTTATTTTACCTCCGGATTCCTGCAAATTATTTCCTCTTCCCGGATGGTGTAAACCCAAATAACTCTTTGGCTTTTATCGATCTGGCAATGGATTTT
>RZYD01000186.1 GCA_009930445.1 Bacteroidia bacterium
CGGATAGAAAATACCGGAATAGCAACGCCGGTTCCTTTCCAGGTATGGCTATAACGCAAAGGGGTATCGCGAATCATAAAACAGGTGCCGGATGCATTCATCTCCGGGGAAGGAATCGATCGGTCATTCCCCACTTCCCAATAGTCGATGGTTTTTGTTTTTAAATTAAAAAAGCAGTATTTATAATGTAAGGGATGGGCTGTTTTCGATAAGTCAATTACTGCATTCCAGACTCCTTTTCCGGAATACTCCAGGAGGAGCGGCTTACCCTGATTCCAGTCTCCGAGTTGCGGGTTATTCCCTGCCATGGCGATAACGTATCCTTCGTTCACCTCAGGGGCGAGAACGGAAAGATATAGGCAGTTAGGTTTGAGTTTTACGGGTTTAATTTTTCCGTAAGGGGCAATGGCGTTTGTAAAAAGTGCCGTTTCCAGAATACCGTTAATGCTGTGTCGGGGGCGCCAGAAGTCCCGGATCCGCAGCGTATCGGCTGTGCTCTCTATTATCTCCAGCAATCTGAAATCGCCGGCCTCCGGAATAGCGTATTCCGCCTTCTCAAAATGATAACGATACGCAATACGGCATGTCGGCTTGCGGGTCGTGTATGTGCCCGTCCATTCCCCGTCTGATCCGTATTCCATTGGAATCCGGTGCCGCTCGTCAAAAGGAGACAACGATTTGTCAATAAGTTCTATTTCGAGGTGCTCGCCCCATTCCGTATGATAGTTTATATTAAAACAGAGTTTCATAGCGCAGATATTTAGTTCATGAATCACAACAACCATCCTCTCCCTTTTCTTTTCCGGTTTTAACGGTTGATCTTCAATCGAAAAAAAAGAACAAGGCCTTATTCGGTTTTTTTCTTATGCTTCCGAATAATGCGGGGTCAGATGCTATTCTCTATGTCTATAAAATTAGACAACTTTTCGCATTTATCATACGGTTGTTTTCGAAAAACAGATAAAATTTCCGTGCAGCCGGGTCTTTTCTTTCAAGAAAGTTAACCGCGTAAAATTGGGGGGTAGTTAAATCTCAATAACTGCAACTCTTCGCTTACCATCCATTTTGATTTTTAATGGATTTTTAAATTGGATGTGATTGAAATATTTTGTTTTGGTGACTGGCTTTTGGTTGTTCAAGACATCCCATTTAATGTAATTTCCGCCTACCTCCTGTTGAATACTGAAGTACCCCACCTGCATCGAGGTTACATTATGGAAAAAATGGGATCCGGAGGAAGCATCCAGTGGATATCCTTCCAAAGAGGTTTCTACAATGACTTTTGCATTGGATATGTTTGGCCATTTTACCGGTATTCCGATATATCGGTCACGCGTGCCCCAGCGGCCCGGCCCAATTAAAAGATATTGCCGCCCTGCAGCAATCATCTGTTCATTCAGTTTATTCATCTCTTCTGCCATTTCCGGTGTGGCCGATTTGTCAAAACGGTCGAGAGCAACATAGATGACATCGGTGATGTTTTCGATAACTCCATTTCCCATGGCCTTTTCCGCAAAAAGGAGTGTTTTCTCTTTGTCAATCTCATCCGGGTTGAATTCATAATCCGTATTTGAGCCAATCAAAGGTTTAATCTGAAGCAGGTAAAACGATGATTTGTAATCTGAATCTTTGTTCAAATCCACAGCGAATTCTATTTCTACCGGTGTTCCCAGAGCTTCTTCTACCACATCGAGAACAACTTCAATGGTTTTGGCGAGTGGTATGTAATTGTATTTTAGGATGTTGGCAAAATTAACCACGCGGGCACCGGGATGCCGGAGCCCGGGGATGATCCGATTGCTGATGGTATCATAAACGGAGGCTAAATGCTTTAATGAACCATGTCGTTCCGCTTCATCGATTCCTAACCGCACTAATCCGGCCGTATCCCCGTCCAGTAGATGGATATCCGGATTTTTTAAATCAAGCGCGAAAAATTCCGTTTGTGAGTTTTTAAACTGATCTTTTTGACTACTGATTTCTGAATCCGGGTAGCGCGGGCTAAAACGATAACATTTTTCACCTTCAACCACATATTTTCCCAGCCCGAGGGCAATGATTCCAAAACCTTCCTCTGGCTTCATGTGCGCAACGGGGTAGTAATTGTACGATTGCGCCACACCGGAAATATGCGGGTAAAAGACATTTCCGAACCGGTTCCCTACCAGCTCCTGGATCACAACAGCCATCCGTTCCTGCTCAATTTTGTAATTTACTGCTTCAACATACTGCCGTGCAACATCCGAAAAAACAGAAGCATAAACGAGTTTTACCGCATCCATCAGTTGTTGCAGCCGAACATTTTGATCGGGGTGATTATTCGGAATGTAATAGGTCTCAAAAATTCCCGCAAAGGGTTGCATCATCGAATCCTCAAATAAACCTGATGATCTGACAGCCAGGGGTTTATTTATCTTCTTAATGATAACCTTTAATTTTTTTATCAGGTTTTTGCTTAAGTTCCCGTCCAGAAAAATTTGTTTAACCTTGTTATAATCTTTTTCATGCAGTACACTTTCAATTACCTCATTACGGTTCAGAAAAATTTCAAACTCTTCGATCCCGATAATAGCTGTTTTTGGTGTACGAATATTGATATCCGGAATATATTGTGAAAAGTCGAGGTTGTGAATCAACGTATTTACAAAGGCCAGTCCTCGTCCTTTTCCTCCCAGCGATCCCTCGGCCAGGCTGATGATGTTGGTTTCGTCGATTATTCCATCTTCAGTGAAGGGTATTACTTTGCCTTTGTTTTGCTCATTTCTAAAGGTGTGAATTACCTCAATCAGGTAGTTTCTTATTTTAGTCGGGCTCTCAAAATCGCTTACTTTCTGTGGGTTTAGTATTTTCGCCGCCTGTATTTCGCCCCGTGCCATAAGCCACATGGAAAAATGATCCTTTCTGGCATGGTACATTAACGATTCTTCAGGAATTCGTTTCAGCTGGAGCTCAAATTCACGCAGCGTGCGTGCTATGCCAATCTGACGCCCTGTTTTATCCCGGTATACAAAGTTTCCAAAACCCAGATAGTGCGTAATGAAACTTTTGAAATCCTGTTTTAGTGTATCTGAGTTTTTATCGATATAGGTGGCCTGAAGGGCATACGCCACTTCGGCGTTTTTCTCTTCCGACGATTGAATTACTGTCGGGAGGTCGTTTTTTATTCTTTTCGCGTAATCGGCCAGCCGGAATCCGGCATGCTCATCACATACCCCCTTGCGGTCAAATTCCACATCGGTAATCAGGCATAAGAGATAATCTTTGTAACTGTTAATAATACTCTTCGCCTCTTCGTAATTTGTGGCCAGAAGGATTTTTGGCCGCGCTCTTAGCCGAAGGACTTTGTATAATTCATCGGTGCTTACATCATCGATTAAAAACCGTGTTTGTTCCATTACCACATCATACAGCAGGGGCAAATAGCGCGAATAATAAATCGGATTATCTTCTACAACCAGAATAACACGTACCAGCCCGATCATGGTATCATTTTCCACGTTGATCTGGTCTTCCACGTGTTTTATCATAGCAAAGAATATTTTGGGCTCCCCGTTCCAGATGAAAACTTTGTCGATGTTTTGCACCAAGGAGGGTTTATCCTTAATACGTTTGATATCTTTATTGTTATTTAGTAAGAGATACACCGGAACATAAGGATATTTGTTCTTGATGTTTTCTGCAATCTCAAAAGAAATCTGTTTTTCTACCCCCATCATAATAATTACCAGATCGAAATGTTTGTTATCCATTTCCTCTTCGGCTTCTCTGACACTCGATACGCCTGTGATTCGGGGAACACTGGTTAAATTCAGCGTGCTGTATTCTCCTAAAACATATTCTGAAAATCGTCCTTCTTTTTCAATACTGTACGCGTCGTATAATGTGGCGACCAACAGTATTTCTTTGACTTTAAAAGGCATAAGGTCGTGATAGACATCGCGGTCGTAATTATTTTTATTCAAAAACCGTTGTAACAGTTTTTTTGACGACATTCCGGCTTCTATCAACGATTTGTCTGTTGCCATCGACTCCGGCAGGTCTTTTTTCGTTCTTACTTTCATCATTAGATCCCGGGCAATCCGGCTGTTGAGGTACCCGGTGATGATTTCCGAAATATTTCGGATAAGATGGCGTTCTTCCTTTAAAAATGGCCCTTCGTCAAGTATCCTGAATTCTTTGGTATAATATACCTCCAGCGAGCCTTTTACGCCATCGAGGGTTTCAAAATTTTGGTATTGCCGCCATTTGGTCTCCAAAAATCCTTTGCTTGCAATTTCAATACTGCCGTATCGAATGCGTGCACAGGTGTAATCAGGGTATTGCCAGGCTTGTGGTAGTAACGCACAAACTTGTTGCATCGACTCTTCAATGGGCTTGTTCTCCTGAAATATGGAGGTCGTTTTGTTGATAGCCGCAAGTTCCTTAAGTCGCTCCAGATTTTCGGCAAAGAGTTTATCATAGTTCTGTCCCTGAAAAGTTTGGTCCGTCATAATTCCCTGATTTTATTTTTCCGAAGTTAACAATTTTCCCTTTTCATCCGCTGGGTGGCCGCCTTTTTTCTCCTCCGGCGCTCTTTTTCACCGATTATTTGTAAATTCGTCACCGTAAGAGGAAAATCAGTTATGATGGATATAATTGCCGTTGTACTTGTTGACGACCACCAGATTGTTTGCCAGGGAATAAAAGCACTTCTCCAGGGTGTTAATGATATTGTTGTTCGTGAGGTGGTGAAGAACATTAATGAGCTCGAAGTACAGCTTAAAGTTTCTTCTATGCATGTGGCGCTGATCAATCTCTATAATCCCTCGGCAGAGGATCTCGAAAAAATAAAACGGATTGCTACGCATTTTCCTAAAGTGCGGCTTCTGATTTTCGCGTTGGAAGCCGATGAACATTTTATTCTTCAAACTATTCGTGCTGGAGCAAAAGGAATTCTAACCCGTGAAAGCTCACGGAATGAGTTAGTGGAAGCCATTTATACCGTGCGAAATGGTTACGATTTTTATGATAAAACTATAACAAATATTATCCTTCACAGCTACCTGAAACGCAACTCAACTAACGAAGAAGAGAAAAAGGAAAAACTTTCCCAGCGTGAAGAAGAGGTGTTGACGCTCTATGGTGAAGGGTTTACCAATAAGGAAATTGCTGATAAACTTTTTATCAGCATCCGTACCGTCGAAACCCATAAGAATAACATCATGAAGAAAATTAACCTCCGCACTACCGTTGATATGGTGAAATTTGCCATTCGTAACAATTATGTCGATTTGTAAATGTTAACGCCTGTTCCTTG
>RZYD01000807.1 GCA_009930445.1 Bacteroidia bacterium
ACTTTCGTGGCTGATAAAATGAGCCATTCGGTAGCCGAATGTTTTAAAATTGTGGATAGAGGGTATCTTCGTAAAGGCTATTATGCAGATATTGTGTTAGTTAAAGACAACGTGGAGTGGAAAGTCACGCGCGATAATATTCGCTATCAATGCGGTTGGTCGCCTTTTGAGGGAACTCGTTTTACTCACCGCGTAACCCATACTTTTGTTAATGGAAATTTAGTATGGGAAAACGGGCAATTGCATGATGAGGTAAAAGGGAAACGCCTGGAATTTGATCGGTAGCATTAAAATATACTTAGTTACAAACGGACAGCGATGCCCATGCGACAAGCAAACCAGGAATTTTGACTAATCTTAAAAATGAGAGGGTTGACCTATGAAAAAATTGATTTTTTTCGTTGCCATTTGTGCTTTTTTTTTCGCTTGTGGCAACCGGGTGAAAACGGTTGTTGTTGAACGGCATGAAAATGGAGCACCGAAATGGGTTGCATTCTATATGCATCAGGATCAGGATTCTGTGCTGGTAAGAGAAGAATGGTATTATGCCGATTCTGTTCTTCGGCTGGAAGGTGGTTATGTGCAGGGTAAGAAGGATGGGATTTGGAAAGCGTATTACAAGGATGGTACACTGTGGAGCGAAGGTAGCTTTAGTCAGGGGAAATCTGATGGCCCCCGTACCGTATATCACGATAATGGGGCAGTATATTATCGGGGAGCATATACACTGGATGTACGTAGCGGACACTGGGCCTTTTATAACCGGGAAGGCGAATTAATAAAGGAAATTGATTATTAAGGCGCCTTTAGCTTATCAATATTTCTTCGCTCTTTTTTCGTTGGACGTCCGGTGCCCCGGTCGCGGTGTTCGGTTTTCATCTCCCGGATAAACAGAAGCTTCTCATACTCTTCCTTAGAAGTATGATCGATAAGGTAATCTTCGACCAGTTTCGCCCCAATCCGGTTTTTTAAAAGCGCTTTTACCTCCACTGTTCTTTTCAGGGGCGGTTGTGTTACTTCAATACGGTTTCCTTCCCGAACGACCCGCGAGGGCTTTACC
>RZYD01000808.1 GCA_009930445.1 Bacteroidia bacterium
TAAATTTACACCTGACAAGCTGCCCGCCGAATTGGCTGCAATCCATAAAAAGTATAAGGGCGATTTTTCTGCCTATGCCGAGTTTTTGTTCAGCAAATCGCAATTTACTGCTATGGATCGTGTGAATGCATTGCTCGATCAGCCGAAGGCAAAAAAAATACGCAAAGACCCGGCCTATGTGTTGACCAAGGAGTATTTTAATAAATATGCAGAAATGAATGAAACGTTTGGGAGTACTGGTGAAATGATGAGCCGTGGCTATCGGCTTTTTGTTGCCGGATTGCGTGAGATGCAGCCGGATAAGAAGTTTTATCCGGATGCCAATTTTACAATGCGTTTAACGTATGGTACGGTGCAGGATTACCAGGGTGCAGATGCAGTGCATTATCATTACCTTACCACTCTTGATGGGGTTATGGAGAAGGAAGATCCTAACAATTGGGAATTTGTTGTGCATCCAAAATTGAAATCGCTATGGGAGAAGAAGGATTATGGTCAGTATGGTGAAGACGGGAAGCTTTATACCTGTTTTCTTACTACCAACGATATTACAGGCGGAAACTCCGGAAGTCCGGTAATTAATGGTAACGGTGAGCTTATTGGCCTGGCGTTCGACGGCAACTGGGAAGCCATGAGTGGTGATATTGCTTTTGAACCTGAGCTTCAGCGTACGATCTGTGTGGATGTACGCTACGTCCTTTTCATCATTGATAAGTTTGCCGGCGCCACTAACCTTATTGATGAGCTGACGATTGTTAAGTAAGGGCAATAGCCATTTTACAAACTGTTGAACAATCAGGACATTAAAAAAGCCACTTCCCATAACGGAGGTGGCTTTTTTATTTTAGTATTTATTTACCGCGACATCCATGAATAGTTATACAATCCTTCCATTAACCGTTTTGTTTTGGCTTCGGGCGACATATTGAGGTATTCCTCGCGGGCTTTGCGATAGGCTTCTTCTTCTTTCTTTTTTTGCTCAGCATACCGCTCATTTATTCTGTCCATTAAAAATGTTTTTGCTACGGACGGAAAGAGTGCAAGTAATAATTCTTCC
>RZYD01000809.1 GCA_009930445.1 Bacteroidia bacterium
AAACAGTGTTGCCAGGGAATATGCATTTCGTGGTGGTGGTGGCGTTTTTTGCCAGGGGGTTACCCTTTAAAAGTATTTAAACCCTTTTAAAGGGTGGCATCGAGGACCACACCCTGCAAACAATTGATATCCAATATATTAAACTCTTAACTCCGTTTCTGGCATAAGATTTGCTCCCCGACGTCCCATCCCCTTTTCATCCTCGCTGCCCTTTCCCCGATCTCCCGGTTTTTCATCCTGCAACACCATCAAAAAAAAAGAGGAACAACGGAACCGTCAATTATGACGAATGGGAAAAGCATTAGATTTAAGATAAAAAATCAAAGGATCCGGCTAATATACTTCGTAAATAAAAAATTCAAAATCAGACTTTTTTGCCATAATAAAACGGGAATAATTACTGATGCAAACTATGCACTTCCGGATCAGGTTCATGCTTACCGATGATACAATATTCAATAATTAATTATTTATTTTCAATGCCATAAATTGCCCAACTAATTGATTGTTAGATATTAATCTCTTGAATACATATTATTCTGACGAAAATAAAAACATTGAATAAAATAAGGCTGAAACATAAAAACCATAAAGATGCTGCAAGGGAAAAGATACATTCTATCGGTTAAAAAACCATTCTCAAATCAACGGGGTTTTATTGCACGGGTTAGTTGATTACCTATATGTATAATACATCGAGAGGATTGCGAATTATCCGATCCCTACAACAATTATGGCACAAAAATATACGTTGCTATTCAAATAAACATACTGCACGTTCACCGATTGTTGAAGGTCAATCCCACTCATACAATATCTCTATTGGGTTATTCGGCAGCTCAGGCAAAGTCACACAAACAAAAAAAACGGCAAGGGGTTACTTCATCAAAACACAACGGTTAAAAAAAAACAACGATTTAAGATTATTAACCCTCTGTATTATTTCTTATTTTCGCAAAAAAAACATGAAGAAATTATTCCTCTCGCTGATTCTGGCCATAAGCATGACGGCGTATGCCGGGTTCAATGAATTTTTCCTTCCCAATACCCTGCGTC
>RZYD01000810.1 GCA_009930445.1 Bacteroidia bacterium
AAAATGATTACAGATGAAAAAAAGAAGCCTGGTATCCATTACCGATTTTACAAAACAAGAAATGTTGGAACTCCTCAACCTTTCAGAATACTTTGAACACCATCCCGAACCCACCCTCCTGCAAAACAAAATCGTGGCAAGCCTGTTTTTCGAACCTTCCACCCGCACACGCCTGAGTTTTGAAACAGCCATCCAACGATTGGGCGGAAGAATCATCGGGTTTACAGATGCTTCCAGCTCCTCCGTACAAAAAGGTGAATCATTGCGTGACACCATTACCAACGTGAGCCTCTATGCCGACCTTATCGTCATGCGACACCCTCTCGACGGAAGCGCCCGTTTTGCCTCGGAAGTCAGCCACGTACCCATAATTAACGCCGGTGACGGAGCGAACCAACACCCCACACAATGCCTCCTCGACCTCTATTCCATACGCAAAACTCAGGGAACCCTCGAAAACCTGAAAATCGCTTTCGTAGGTGACCTAAAATACGGCCGGACAGTCCACTCCCTGGTTCAGGCTATGGCACAGTTTAACACTACTTACTACCTCGTTTCACCCATGGAGCTTAAGCTTCCAAGAGAAGTAAAACAGCATATCAAAGACAAAAACCTGGAATATTTCCAATGTACAGGACTGGAAGAAGTTATCCCCGAAGCAGATATTATTTATATGACCCGTATCCAACGCGAGAGATTCGCCGATCCTCTTGAATATGAAAGAGTTAAAAATAGCTATGTTTTAAAAAACGCAATGCTAAACCCGGCAAAAAACAACCTAAAAGTAATGCATCCATTGCCCAGAGTAAACGAAATTGACGAGGATGTCGACACCAATACCAAAGCATACTATTTTCAGCAGGCACTTAATGGCGTATATGTCAGAGAAGCTTTGCTTGCATCAATTCTCAATCTTAAATAAACCCATAATATCATAACGCATGGAAGCAAGAAAATTATTACAGGTTTCAGCCATTGAAAACGGAACCGTCATCGATCATATCCCAACAGAAGCCGTTTTTTCCGTAATCAAATTCCTTGGCCTGGATGCATGCA
>RZYD01000811.1 GCA_009930445.1 Bacteroidia bacterium
GATAGATTGTAAAATGAAGTGCGACAAATAAAAATAGCCCATAAAAGATTTTTCGTGTAAAATGAAGTTACCACAACACCATTACACACGGAGGAATCAAATATGGACTATCGACATCTTACCACATTTGAAAGAGGTAGAATAGAGGCACTTAATCAATTAGGTTATACCGTAAGGCAAATAGGAAATCAAATTAACAGACATCATTCAACAGTAGCTAGAGAGCTAGCACGAAATAACAGACTTAATTATTGTTCTGAAACTGCACAAGCAGGATACATTCAGCGTCGAAAATCATCAAAACCAAAAGGCAAATATTGTCCTGATTTGGTTTCGATAATTGAGCAAGGGTTAGAAGCGACATGGTCTCCAGAACAAATATCAAATACGATTACTAGTGGTAAGTTAAGTTTTAAAACTATATATCGTTGGCTATATTGTGGACTGCTCTCTAAAGGTAATCTCAAAGTTTTACGACATAAGGGTAAACGCCATAAGCCAGCTGAAAAACGGGGAAAATTCACTGTTGGAAAATCTATTCACAGTCGTCCACTAGAGGTTAAAACACGAGAAACCTTTGGACATTGGGAGCTGGATACGGTTGTTTCAAGCAGAGGAAAAAGCAAGGGCTGTTTTGCAACATTTGTTGAGCGTAAAACTAGACTTTATACCGCAATTAAAATAGATGATAGAACCGCTGCCTCTATGGAAAGCGCAATTAAGCAGTTGCATTCCGTTTTGCCTGAAAATTCATTTAAAACAGCAACAGTAGACAGAGGCAAAGAATTTGCATGTTACGTAAACATTGAAAAAGACATTAACTTGCCTGTGTTTTTTGCAGACCCTTATTCATCTTGGCAACGAGGTAGCAACGAAAACTCTAATGGTTTAATTCGAGAGTTTTATCCAAAGAAAACTGACCTTGCATGTGTTGATGAAAAAGAACTAATTAGCAACCTTTTCCTCCTTAATAACAGACCAAGAAAATGTTTAGGATGGAAATCACCAATTCAAATGTTTTTACACGAAGTGTCGCACTTGACTTGACAAACCGTC
>RZYD01000812.1 GCA_009930445.1 Bacteroidia bacterium
TTTCGTGTTGCCGACCCAGGTTATATCTCTGAAATAGTACTTTTTCCCTTCCTCTACATCGATATTCAGAAGAATGGAATTATCGTTGTAAGGAATGATAGTATCTCCGGTCACTTGAAAGTCCCTGAACCCCATTGCATTATATTTTTGGCTCAGCAGTAGTAAATCTTCCTTGTAATTTTCTTCAATGAATTTTGATGCCTTAAAAATACGTAACCGGATGTTGTCAGTGGCATAATTTGCCATGACCATTAAAATTTTCCCCATGTCAAATGAGGGTGCTGCTTTTATTGTGGCTAAAAAAAGCGTATCTAAATAGGTAAGGGGTGTGAAATGACTTTTTTCTTTCGTTTCTTTAAAAACGGATTTGGCTTTATTGTCACTGAGGTTTTTGTTGCCTTCAAACCGTATTTCGTGAATTTTTACTTTTTTGTTTTTATCTACTTGGATGTTTAAAATGGCAGAATTTATTTCCGAAGTGTCCTGAAGTTGTATTATATCAACGGTTGTATTCAGAAATCCTTTTTCTGTGTAATACTTTTTTATTTGGTTGGATGTGCGAAGAACGAGATTATCTGTGACTACATCCCCTCTGACCAGTTTGATTTCATCTCTGATTTTGTCGGCTTCTGCTTTTTTGATTCCTTTAATGGCATATTTGCTTAACCTTGGCCTTTCCTGCAGTCCGATGTTCAGAAAAATCTGGTCTTCCGTGATTTGGGTTGCAGTTATGCGGATATTTTCAAAGAGCCCTTGTTTCCATAGGTTCTCAATAGCACGGGTTACCTCTTCTCCCGGTACCTGAAGTTCCATCCCGACATTCAGGCCCGATACCATTTTAAGTACACTTTCATCCAGGTATTGTACTCCACTTACGGTTACGCCCCCTAAAATGTATTTTTTAGGGGTCAGATAATCGATATCGTTCAGCTCGTCACTTAGCGTAACCTGCCCGATAAGTGTAATCGGGCCGAGAAGAATGAAGGATAGAAAAATTAATATGCGATATTTCATGAATTTTTGTTTGCTAACTGTTCACTGGTTTTTCCAAATCTT
>RZYD01000187.1 GCA_009930445.1 Bacteroidia bacterium
GCTGGTCTGAATATATAAACTTTTGCATGAATTTTCTTTTGGGGGTGTGCTCTAAGTTCAATTTTTCCACTAACTAAATCATCAATGAATTGTAAAATTCCTTTTTCTGTAACTTCATCATAATTGGCTTCCTGAATATTTTTTATGATATCATAAAGGAAGTCAGCTTTTGTTTCATCGGGATTTTCAAGATAGAGTTGTCCTTTGTCGTGATATTTCTTAATTAGTTGGTCAACATTAATACCAACAAGGATTCTGATGTTAGGAATTCTGTCGAGAAAAGCACGTACTTTAAAATAACCAGAAGTTCTGAAATAGCCAACCAAAGCATCAAAATGTCTGATACTTTCAATATTTGTAAATACTCCCTCAAACTTTTTGAGTAAACTATTATCGTTTTGATTTGTAAAAAATTTAGTTGGCATTACTTCTTGTTCTTTTTTAATTGATTAATTACTTCGTCCAAACCATCTTCTAAATACTCCAATTTTCCATAATTAGCATTTATACTGTCCGCTAAAAACCGAACTTGAAGTTCTTTGTAATTGATTTTCAGAATTTGGCTTAGTGGCTTCAAATAATCAATTGACATTGGTCTTTCTCCACGTTCAACCTTGCTAAGAGTAGAAGTATCAACGTCAAGTTGGGCTGCAACTTTTCTAAGTGGAAAATTTCTTTCTTCTCTTAATCGTCTGATATATTCACCAAAAGTTTCTTTTGTCATTTGACTAATCTGTTTGGACAATTTTGTCAAAGTTACATATAATTTTGTTTCCGGTTTTGTACAGTGTTGACCAACCTGGAGCCGAAGCACAACTTGCCAATAACAGTGGTATGGCAAAGGCGATAATGTAATAGAATTCCTTTTCATATAAGATATTGTATATCAGAGTTGAGAACAGGAAAACTCAACTCTGATTTTAGTTAATTTGTATAAGGAATCTCCATATCGTAATTACTTGTTCAATTATCATACTGAAAACAATAAGTTCCCTGAACAAGTGATTTCGCACATTCTTACCCGGTTGACGCTGATAACGAATAGCCAATAGCCAAAATTCAAAAAACTCAAGGTTGAATTCGTCAAACCAGATACGTGATCCAACTGCATGGCTTAACGTTGTGTTGCCTTAATCAGGGCGCTCTATTATAACTCCAGGCCTTTTTTTGCTCCCCGGGAAACGAGATAATCAGCAATGTCAGGCAATCTTTTTCGCAATGCTGCATCAAGGGCAGTCTCATTGTTTAGCTTATTCCTTACATTTAAATCGACTCCTTTCTCCACAAAATATTGAACAAATTCATATTTCGTTTCCGCCTTTCCCAGGTTTATAACATAATGCAACAACGTATATCCAGCACTGTTTTTCGGATGGTCGTGAACCATAAGTCCTGCCCCATTTTCCAACATATAATCAAAATCCTGCGTTTTACAATCGGTCTTAACAAGCCCCATTAGAAAAAAGGTGGGATCAGAAAAACGCCCTCCTTTACTGATAAGGTATTTTACATTCTCAAAATTGTTTCTCAGTTTCATGGCATCGATTTCCGTAACCTCCACTCCCTGGGTTAACAAATAATTCAGAAACCCCAATTGCTGCTGTTGGTCTTCAATTATTGATAATCGTCCGATAAAACGGTTTGCTTCAAACCCATTCACAATAAAAAGCTCCGCCATTTCCAACGATAGGTTATAAAGGTCTGTTTCTGAAAGTGCCAGGTCATTGAGGTTCTCCCCTTCAGCCAACAATTTTCTAATTAAATCAGGATAATTCTTTTGAACAGCCAGGGCTAAAACGCCATTTCTATCTGCCCCTTTTTCAATAAGATAAATCGATAACCCTTCGATATCACCCATATATTCAACCATTTGCAAATGCCCGGTAACCATATTCATTAAACGAATAAGAAAATATTCGCCTTTTTCGTTTTGGGCATTAACATTTGCCCCTTTTTCCACTAAAAAACGTATGAATTCATTTCGTGGGTCAAAAGAAGTATCATAACTGTAATCATTTAGTGCTGTGTGCAAAATTTTTCCGTCGCGTATTGATACGCCTTCTGCGATCAGATAATCGATAATTTGGCGGGCACCGTATTGTGCAGCGAGTTGTAAAAGGGCATCATCATAAGGCAGCTGGCCTTTATATTTTTTTAATTCCTCAACGGAATCTGCCTCAAAAATATCTTTAATAATTTTGTTTTTCATGGCAAGAACTTCATTCGTATAATCCATTCGAGGGCATTCATTCAGGTTGTCAGGTATTCGTTCATGGAACGCTTTCCCTTGGTCATCCACCTGAAAAACAGAGGCTTTTTTTTCAATTAAATAAGCCGTAACCTGATTTTTATCACAAAGATTCCCCGCGCCTTCTTCAGCCAAATGCAATAACAATACATGATCCGAAACCACCGTTCTGACATCGGCTACATCGGCTAAATACTTCTTAAGCGCGTCCAGATCATGCTTCTTAATTGCATTAATAATCAGCTCTTCCTGACTCATTGCCCGCTCTGCTATCGTCTCAGTCGTTTTTTCCTGTACTTTTTGTCGTACAATGTCCTTAACGGTGTTTTGGTTTAGAACCTTTGTCGGATTACAGCTCCATAATCCGAAAATCACCATTGCAAATAACAATAAATTCCTCAATTTCATGTTCTCTCAGTTTTATTCGTAATAATTTAGGTTGGGTTAAAGTTAGTTTTTAACGAAAAAATGTTCGTGTGGTCTACATTCTGACCCCACTGGTTTTCTGGTTGAACGGTACTTTTTTATTCCACTTGAAATTACAGCCTGCTTGCAGAATAGCACCGTCAAAAATACAGGTTTATTTTTAATTTTTAAAAAATCACATCAAAAACTATCAATTATTAATTGATGTTAAAAAGTAAAAAATTCAAAATCGGAACCCATGAATAAGCAACACAGAACCTGCCAACGAACAAACAAAGTCAGTGAAAACAGGTTTGTAAAGCTGCTGATCGAATCCGCCAACGATATGTAGAGGAATCTGATATTGTCAAAAAATTATTTATCAATACATTACAAAACCAATTTGTGCTTCTATGAATTTTATAACCATCGCAGTTTTTTTGCTGATTTTGTTATTTTTACAGAAAACTATTTATGAACAGGCTTACGTTAACTGAGAGATTAATCTTAAGTTTTCTGTTTATCGGCATCACTTCCGTAGCCATAGTTTCCGTATTTTCCTATACAACCACCCGTAAGGCACTGGTTGAACGCGCTTATGATCAGTTAACTTCGGTGCTCTATCATAAACAGGATGAATTGATTCATTATTTCGATGACAGAATCAATGATTCCCGCGATATCAGCCTTAAAGTTGCTGACATCATGGCAAAGAAAGATTTCGGCACTGAAATGATCCCCTCTCTTTATGCAATTTTTCAGGAAAGTCCGAGGATCAGCAAGTACTTTTCAGAAATCATTGTTACACAGGGGAAAAATCAAATCCGGGTGAAAGCCGCGGGTGGGGGCCTCATGGGCCAAACAGAGACTGACGGGTTCGTGGAGGCAGGAAGAATACAGGATGATGCTTTTTCATACCCTTTTATAAAGGATTACATGCTACAAAACAAGGTACTCGTTCCCCCGGAAATTAGCACAATATTCAATGCAACCCCTCAGGCAATTCGTGTGGATATGCGGCTACGGCAGGATCATCTTGGTGCAATAATGGTAGAAAACAATCCATTGGAAGGGATGGGCGAATCAGGGGAGAGCTATTTGGTAGGAAAGGACAGATTAATGCGCTCCCCGTCGAGGTTTATCCCCGAAAGTATTCTGCAGGTCGCTGTGAACACCCCCGCCGTGCAAAACGCCTTTAACGGGATAAACGGACACCAAATAACCCTTGACTATCGGGGTGTTGAAGTACTTAGCTGCTATAATAAGTTAAATCTTGATGGATTAGAATGGGCCATTCTGGCGGAAATGGACATTCAGGAAACAATCAGGCCGGCTTTACACGCCAAATATCGAATCGTAGTAATTTCGATCCTCCTTGCGTTTTTGATTTTTCTCTTTGCCCTGATAATTTCCCGCAGGCTGACCTTGCCAATCAGAAACCTCACCAAAGCGGCAGAAGAAATTACAAGGGGAAAACCGATCGATCCTGTACAACAAGCCGGGAATGACGAGCTTGGTGCTTTGGTAACAACCTTTAATACCATGGCAGCACAGATCGAGCACCACAAAAGAAAAAGTAATGCAGAAAAATTCGGTCGGCTCCGGTCAATGATCGACGGCCAGGAAATGGAACGCAGAAGAATATCAAGAGAACTGCACGACGGGTTAGGGCAAAACCTCATTGCAATTAAAATGAAATTAAATACCATTGCCGACCTTCCGGAAAAAGAAAAAAGACATACCCTTGAAGAATTAAGTCGTTGGTTTGAAAAAACCATTGAAGAGATCCGAAGGATGAGTAACGATCTTATACCGGAAGAACTGGATTCCTTCGGTCTCATCAGAGCCACAGGCAACCTTTTGGTGACGGTGAGTGATGCCACGGGAATAGAAATAGAATATTCCCACACGGGAATAAAAACAATCCACGATAAAAAAACGAAAACTTATCTTTTCAGAATCATTCAGGAAGGGGTAAATAATGTAGTAAAACACGCATCGGCAACCAAACTAACCGTATCGTTGAATCGGGAAGCTCAACAGCTCATCCTGCGTATCGGGGATAATGGATGTGGTTTGGATGAACACAGCAAAAGCCTTTCCGGAAACGGAATTCTGAACATGAAAGAACGAGCCAGCCTGCTGCAAGGCAGTTTCTCCATTGAATCGGATCCGAAAAACGGAACCCTAATAACCGTCACCGTACCGTGCCAAAATATAAACTATGAATCAGATTAATATTATTATTGTCGATGATCACCCGATGGTCAGAGATGGCATACTCTCAATGCTCAAAAGTGACAGTACGCTCCATGTGATCGGTGAAGCAGCTGACAGCCATGAATTATTCCAGTTACTCAGCAAAACTAAACCACACATCCTGCTTCTGGATATCAGTTTACCCGGCGTATCAGGTATTGAAATATGCCAAAAAATCACAGAAACAGAACCGGATATCCGATGTATCATGCTAAGTATGTACCTTAAAGAAGAGTTCATCTTTAGTGCATTGAAAGCCGGGACGAAAGGCTATATTCCCAAAACAGCCCAAAAAAACGAACTCATTGAAGCCATTCACACCGTGGCAAAAGGCAAGGAATATTTTAGCCCTGCGCT
>RZYD01000813.1 GCA_009930445.1 Bacteroidia bacterium
AGCTTATATCAGGCAAATAGAAGACATAGCCTATCATTCACTTGGCTTTGAGGAGAGGCTCTATCAGCTCTTACAAGCACAAGATGTTTTTTTAAACAATAAAAGAGTTTCTATGAACTTAAAACTTTCCAAAATCAAAAACAAACAAGCACTGCTTGAAGATTTAGATTATGACCCAAAACGAAAACTCAATAAAGCTCAGATCCTCTCTTTAGCCTCTATGGACTTTATCAGAGCACGCCAAAATATCATCATTAATGGCAAAACGGGTACTGGCAAAACATTTTTAGCGGAAAGCTTCGCAATTCGTGCGATTCAAGAGGGATTTAGTGCTTATTACATTCGAACAGCAACACTGCTTGAAGAGATAAATCTCTCTCGCATTGATGGCAGTTATACGAATCTGGTTAAACGATTTGCACGCTATAAACTTCTTATTCTTGATGACTTTGGCATTTCACCTATTACAGCAGATGATGCAACCAATCTCTTTGAAATTATTGAAGCAAGAAATCAAATGGCTTCAACCATTATTACATCCCAACTCCCTGTGAAAGACTGGTATGGTTATTTACAAAACAATACCATTGCTGATGCCATACTTGATAGGGTTGTTAACTCATCCCATAGAGTCTTTATCGATGGTGATTCACTCAGACCAAAATATGGAAAAATTGCAAAAGATTATGAATAATTTTTAGAACACTTGGACACTTTATGCTACAGTTAAATTCTAAAAATATCCCCTACTAAAGTGTCCAAGTGTTTCTGTCTTTGGTGTCCAAGTTCTCCGATATGGCCAACAAAAGCGTGTTATTAACAAATGCTTTGTGTGGATCAATATAAAAATCCTTATAAAAAGCTACTCTGTCTTTCTCCTCAATAAGCTTGCATAGAGACAAAAAGAACCAGTGTATATTAATTAAAAAGCAAGAAATTTTAGAGTCATAAACAACACTGAGAGAAGGTTTTAAAAACGCACTAACGACATTGTAGGAACTTGCACCATTATCAACAGTATTAACGACACATTCATGCGTCCTATTGACGTT
>RZYD01000188.1 GCA_009930445.1 Bacteroidia bacterium
ATAGAAATTACTTTTCCTATTGTCGACTATCAGGGAGGTAATTTTTACATGCAGGGAGGAACAACGGAGGAAGCCAAAACACTGGAATTTGGATTGGATGTTTCTGAACTCCTCAACCAGATCACGCCCGGATCACCGGCCCGCTTTTTCTTTTCAGTCATCGAAGATGACCCCAACAACAGTTTCCAGGGCGAAATTGTCTCCTTCTCCGTAATGGATTATACGGCCGGATTAACAGAAATCAGCTCGGGGTTCAGTCAGGTTCCCTTGGAAAACAACGATAAAACAACGGTATTCTGCAATGCAACGGTTACCTATACTCCTGTTGCCATCACCACTACCGCACTTGATCCGGTGAATGCAGCGCTCCCCTATTCCTGTACCCTGCAGGCAGAAGGCGGCGACACACCCTATCGCTGGAGTAAATATTATCCCTATGCAATGGAACAAACTGCCAATGCACTACCAATGACCACTGCTGAGCCGCTATCGATAACAAATCATAACAGCGGTTATGCCACAAAAACACTGGAGTTTCCATTTCCATTCTTTAACAATACCTATCAAACCCTTTACATCAGCGCCAACGGTTTTATCTTTTTCGATCTGCAAAACTATCCCTGGCCCTATACACACGATAACAAAATGGTCTTTCGGGGATACCGGAAAATAGCCCCGTTGGATGCCGACCTTACTACGCAGGGAGGGGGCATCTGGTACGAAGGAAACAGCGAATATGCCTTGTTCCGGTGGGAAGCCTTTTCTGAAAATGCTGACCTCCTGTCTGATTATAATTTCGGGGTTAAACTCTATCCCAACGGAGATATTGAATTTCTCTATGGGGATAACAGCACCCTCAGCACAATGGAATGGTATTCGGGCATTTCCGACGGTGACTATATCAATTTTTTGTTTTCCGGTGTTTTTGATGAAGAAGAAATACCCCAAAACAGCGGCCTTTTCTTCACTGCCCCGGATTTTTTACCCCAACTTTCCATCTCCTCCGAAGGAATTGTTACAGGAATTATTGATAATGATCAGGATGGAGTACATCTGTATGCAGCAGTTACCGACAATAACAGGATTCAGGACAGAAAATCCTTCCCGGTTACGGTACAAGGCTTACAGATGCAAACTTTCCCTCAAACACAAAATGACAGCATAATAGAATTTGGCGAACAGGTTTTTCTTGATGTAATAATCGACAACCTGGGTGACTTTACCTACCACAATTCCTTCATGACGATTCATACCGACGATTCCCTGGTTATATTGACCGACAGCACAGAAAGTCTTGGGGTGTTACTGGCACAGGGAACAACAATGATACCCAATGCTTTTGTTTTTGAAGTGGATACACACATTCCCGACGGTCATCCGATTGATTTCTATGGCGAAATAACCAGCGACTACGCCCCTTATCCGTTTGAATTCAGCCATATCGCCTATGCGCCTGTTATCCATATTCAAACCACCTGTTTTGTTACAGACAATAACGAAATACTTCCTGGAGATACCGCAGTTATGGAGATCCGGGTAGAAAATTCCGGAGGTTCGGGATTAACTTCCCTGGTGAGCCAGCTTACCAACACCGACCCCTATATAACCTTTACACCGATCATCGGACAACTGCCTGAATTGGAGCACTACTCCACCGATACGCTGAAATATTCGGTAATTGTTCGGGGGGATGCCCATCCCGGGCACCTTGATTTTTCACTACTAACGCTTACCAGTGCCGAAGAAATTTCGCTAACCGACTCCCTGTTTTTTAATGTCGGGGGAATAATGGAAGGGTTTGAGTCGGGAGATCTGAATTTTCTGCCATGGCAAACCGCCGGTGATCAAGGATGGCTTGTTCAGGAAGCAACCAGCTGGCAAGGTGACTTTTCGGCAAGAAATAAAGCCATCACCGATAATCAACAGAGCGAACTTTTTCTCGAAATGAACATCCTTACCGGGGGTTATCTTCGCTTTGCACGAAAAGTATCCAGTGAAAATAATTACGACTATCTGCGATTTTTTGGCAATGGCCAGGAAATGGATAAATGGGCTGGTGAAAAAAACTGGGAGGTGGTATCTTACCCCATAAGTAAAGGGCCTCAGGTTTTTCGCTGGAGATATACCAAAGACCATTCGGTGAGTACGGGTCAGGATTGTGGTTGGATCGACAACCTCTCCTTCCCGGCCTGTCAGTTAGTGGATGATGTAGTTAATGCAGGACTAAATTTGATGATTTGCGAAGGCGACAATGCACAGCTCACGGGAACAGCAGTGAACTGTGCATACGTGGAATGGTCCACCTCCGGCGATGGATTTTTTACAGTGACTGACGATGTAAATACAACATATACCCCTGGCAATCAAGATATTCAAATGCAGGGAGCCACACTTACGCTGACCAGCTACAATGCTTTTGGCGAATCACTTTCTGATTTTGTTCTGATGGGTATTCATCCCCGGCCTGAAGTAACGGCAGGAACCGATACGGCCATCTGCACTTCCGGAACGTATACCATAACAGAAGCAGAAGTAAACAACACCACCTCTGTGGCATGGAGTAGTTCGGGCGACGGCCTGTTTGATGCTTACCAGAGTTTACAACCTACGTATTATCCCGGGGAAGGGGATTATACAGCCGGCCAGGTTATCCTTACGTTAACAGCAATGGGAAACAGCGCATGCAATCATACCGAATCCGATTCTTTCACCCTTTCGTTCCTTCCATTACCTGAAGCCGATGCCGGGGAAGATATTACTATCCCCTTTGGTGCCTTTACCACACTTCAGGGAAGCGTGAGCGGAGGTTCAGGCCCATGGTTATGGCACTGGTCGCCGGAAGAAATTTTCGTCGACCCCTTAGTTCAGAATCCAGAAACCGTAAATCTGGAGGCATCGGTTATTATCAGTCTGGTGGTTACAGACAGTATTACCGGCTGTACAGGTATGGATGAAATGATCATTACTGTTACAGGAGGAGCTCTGAACGTACTGGTAACCCTAACCCCGGAGGAAGTATGTTTGGGAGGACCCATTCAGTTGATGGCTCTTCCGGGAGGTGGATCCGGTGATTATTCGTTTGAGTGGTCAAGTATTCCTCCGGGATTTTACTCCACCGACCCCGCACCGATAGATACGCCTCTGGTAACCACCACATACAGCATTCAATTATCGGATGGCTTTAACACCATTGAAAATAGCGCGACTGCACAGGTATACCCCTTACCGGAGCCTGATCTCGGCAACGACCAGGTGGTTTGCGCCTACCATTCCACCCTGCTCACCCCCGGAATTTTTGAAAGTTATCTCTGGAGTACCGGAGCCACAACCCCATCGATTGAGGTGGATTCAACGGGTATCGGAATGAATACACAGGAATTTTGGGTACGGGTGGAAAATGAACACGGATGTTTCAAATCCGATACGGTCGCTGTTACCTTTGATCCCTGCACAGGCATTGCCCCCTCAACGAACACGACACTAAGGATTTATCCCGTACCCGCGCACAACAAATTATGGATTGAAACAACAAAGGTACCCTCTGATGCCACAATTATGATTCATGACCTTACCGGAAGAATGTTAGTAAAAAAAATACAGAAAGAAAAAGTTTCCCGGATAGCATTGGATATTTCCGCATTACAGGCCGGATACTATCTTATCACAGTAAAAACCGGAAATAAGCGCATGACCGGAAAATTTACGATCATAAAATAATTAAATCATGTATTTTCGCAGTTTATAAACCTTAAGATATGGTTTTTAGCAGCAGTTTATTTCTACTTTACTTTTTCCCGGCATTTCTAATCGTCTATTTTTTGATTCGCGGGACAAAATGGAAAAACCTGTGGATATTGCTCACCAGTATTTTATTTTATGCCTGGGGGGCTCCTGATTTTATTTTTATTGTCGTAGGATCGATCATCGCTGATTTTTATTTGGTGCAGGTGATGGATAAAACCGGTATTAAAAGGAATAAGCGGATTTTGATGGCGCTTTCAGTACTCTTGAATATCGGGTTACTGGCCTATTTTAAATACTCCAATTTTTTTATCGAGAATATTAATGCCCTGCTGGAGGCTATGGGTATGACTGCACTCCACTGGACCCAAGTGGCCTTACCCATTGGAATTTCATTTTTCTCGTTTCAAAAACTGACCTATTCCGTAGATGTTTACAGAAAAGTCCATTCGCCATTGAAACGGGTTACCGATTATGCGATGTACATTCTGATGTTTCCCCAACTCATCGCAGGCCCTATCGTACGCTTCAATGAAATTGCCGACCAGATCGAAGACCGCCGAATCAATGAAACAGCAACGAACCGTTTAACCGGATTTTTCCGTTTTATTCTGGGGTTGGCAAAAAAAGTTTTAATTGCCAATGTATTAGGAGAACAAGTAGATATTATTTTCGCTATGGATTCATCCGGGCTTACCATGGGGCTCTCCTGGATTGGAATCATTGCCTATGCTTTTCAGATTTATTTTGATTTTTCAGGTTATTCAGATATGGCAATAGGTATTGGCAGAATGATAGGTTTCGACTTTCCGGAAAACTTCAACAATCCATATATCTCTCAGAACATCAGTGAGTTTTGGCGCAGGTGGCATATCACCCTTGGGAAATTTATGAAAGATTATCTCTATATCCCGCTGGGGGGAAACAGGGTAGCCAAAAGCAAAATGTTTTTTAACCTGTGGGTCGTATTTTTAATTTCCGGATTATGGCATGGAGCCGCCTGGACCTTTGTAATCTGGGGCGCATTTCATGGCTTATTTCTGGTACTCGACCGCCTTTTTTTACTTCGTTTCTATAAAAAAATCGGGAAAATCCCCTCCATCATCCTCACCTTTATTATCACCATGGTAGGATGGGCACTGTTCAGAGCAGAGACGTTGCCTTTTGCCTGGGATTACATCGGCACTATGTTCTCTTTCAACTTCACCCCATCAGGAATCTTCTTCGAACAAAAATTCTGGACAATCCTGGTCATCGCGGCCTTTTTCAGTCTTTGGGCTGCCATACCGGGCATAGAATCCTGGCAGAACCGATTATTCTCCAAAAACCATTCGATGCGTACAGTGCTGATCATGGTGGCCTTTTCGGTGCTGTTTTTTATATTCAGTTTGGCCGCCATCACCTCTTCCGGATTCAATCCGTTTATTTATTTCAGATTTTAATTTAAGGAAAAATAACAGAGGATTCCATAACAGCCAACTCTTTACGCGACAGCTGTTTCCATTCCCGTGTCAAAAAGAAAG
>RZYD01000189.1 GCA_009930445.1 Bacteroidia bacterium
GGGCTCGACAATTACATTCACCTTTTCCAGGACCGGCTGTTTCTTAAAGCAATCCTGAATACCCTGTTTTTCCTGCTTATTCACATCCCGCTCCAACTGATTGTCGCCTTATTGCTGGCATGGATTCTCAACCAAAAAATTTATTTCCGGGGCTTTTTCCGCTCAGCATTTTTTATGCCGTTTGTCATTTCAGGCGTGGTGGTAACCATCCTATGGCAACAATTATATGGATTCGACAACGGACTCATCAACAACCTGCTCTCAACGCTGGGGATGAGCCGTGTAGCATGGCTTTCCGATAGCCGGATCGCTATGGTTTCCATCGCCATTATGGCTACCTGGAAAAATGTGGGGCTGTATGTCATCCTGTTTTTGGTGGGATTGCAGACCGTTCCGGAAATGTATTACGAAGCTGCCGATGTAGAGGGTGCAAGCCACTGGCAAAAATTCAGACACATCACCCTACCAGCCATCAACCCGACGATCTTTATGGTGGCCATTATGTCGACCATCGGAGGGTTCAGCCTGTTTATTGAGCCTTATATCATGACTGACGGTGGCCCCATGAACAGCACGCTGTCGGCCATGCTATACATTTACCGCCAGGCCTTCGGGCATTACCACATGGGGTACTCTGCTACCCTGGGTATCCTCTTTACCTTTATCATCATGATCGTAATTGTGATCCAAAGGAAAACTATAGAAAAAGAATAGGCCATGAAGAAGATCAAACACATCATCATGTATTTTCTGCTGACCTGTGCGGCGTTGTCCTTTATTTACCCCTTTTACTGGATGATCATCGCATCGTTAACACCAGAGCAGTTGATTGCCGGTTTTACCCTGATCCCCCGGGAGCTTACATTGGAAAATTACCGGTCGATGATCGAAAAAATTCCCATTTTCCGGGCTTTTCTAAACAGTGTGTTTGTAGCTTCCGCCTCCACCACCGGAATTTTAGTCTTTGGCTCAATGGTAGGGTATGCACTATCCAAAATACGATACAGGGGAAGAGAACTGATCTTCTATATCATTATCTTCACCATGACCTTACCTTTTCAAATTACATTAATACCCAACTACATTCTAATGATCCGTTTTCAATGGGTTGATACCTTTGCTGCGCTGATAATTCCGGCGCTTAACTCTGCTTTTGCCATCATCATGTTCCGGCAGGCCTTCAAATCAATTCCCAACGATTTGATTGATGCAGCCCGTGTGGATGGGTGCAGTCATCTGCGAATTATCTTCGGGGTTTTATGGCCGAATATCATTCCCACAATCATTACGGTTTCTATTATTTCGTTCATGAACAGCTGGAACGATGTATTATGGCCGTTAATTGTAATCCGTGATGCAGATTTGATGACCATGCCACAGCTGGTAACGCTCTTCTCCGTCGGAGGGCGTTCCGATGCGCAACTTGGGGTTAAACTGGCCTCTGCCGTGCTGCTGGCACTCCCCATTATTATTGCATATATCATCTTTCAAAAACATTTTATTCGATCTATGGCTACATCAGGCCTTAAAGGGTAACACATTACGGTATGATAACACGACTTCCCATACGAATCGCTTCCGACAAGACCAAAGTCATTCCCTTGCTCTTCAACCCGGGGAATATGAGTCGGGTAGCGGATATCATTCATTATATTCAAACACTCAGCGACGAGAAAGTGGAGGAGATTAATGAAGAAATTGCAGCAGATTTTGCCCCACGGCATTATCATTATACGGCCATCCTCCGAACCCATTACGCGAAAATACTTTCGCTCTATCAGCTGCCAAATACACTGAACGAACCGAAACTTCTTTTTGCTGGGGCCTGTTTCACAAAGGAGTATTCCATTGAATCCGCAGCATTGTTCAATCCGTCCATGGTTCCACATCCCGATCAGCGTGGATTGGATCCCGGTGCGGTACGGTTTATCATGAGTTTAAGGGCCACTGGTGAGGGGCACATCAGTTGCATTACTTTTATGACCGGCATCATCGGCGCTAATGGGGTCATTCAGCTTAATGAAGCCCGAAGGCCATTGATTTACTCACGCCACTATACCCAACAGGACAAAGAAAACGAAAGCGCATACACAATAACTTTTCCTGCTGACGGTTTGTTGGAGCAACAGATAATATTTCCTTACCTTGAAACCGAAAGAGGTGGAATGGAAGACTTACGGTTAGTACATTTTAACGATAGCGGAGAGGAATTTTGGGCGGGAACCTACACGGCCTACAACGGCAAAACATTTACCACACACTTACTATACACGCTTGACTTCAGGCATTTTTCCCTTTGTCCACTGACCGGAAAAGCCGTACAAGATAAGGGAATGGCATTATTTCCCAAAAAAATCAACGGGAGATATGCCATGATCAGCCGACAGGGCGGCAGGGATATCCGCATAATGTATTCGGAATCGTTAACCCATTGGGAAGAAAGTTCATTCCTCAGCCAACCGAATGCCGCCTGGAATCTGGTTCAGATCGGCAATTGCGGAAGCCCGATTTACACCGACAAAGGATGGATTATGCTCATCCACGGGGTTGGGGCTTTCAGGAAATACACCATAGGAGCCATACTTCTTGATTTGAATAACCCATCCATAGTTTCCGGCACATTGGAAGGACCGATCTTAAGTCCAAGCCCGGAGGAACGCGAGGGATATGTGCCCAATGTACTTTATTCCTGTGGCGGTTTTGCACACCATACAAACATTATTTTTCCCGTTGCCCTATCCGATACTTCCTCGGGAATTACATTCATTAACATCCCCGAATTATTAACTGCATTTAGATTATCATGATGAAACGAATCTGTCGCTTTCCCGGTTTACACAAACCAGTACTATTCAGCCCAATGGATTTAAATTAATCTAATTTACTACGTATGAAAACACCTGCAGTACGAATCGCGTTTCTTCTTTTCCCTTTTCTCTGTTCTTCCTGTTCAGAGGAGCAAAAACTGGATGAATTCACCTATATAAATACCTCCCATCTGGAGCACCTGTACGAAGAATTAATCATTGGCACAGATACGCTGGGTGCGGTATGGATATACTGCGATGCTCCGGATTATCAAGTTGTAACCGACGATGATGAAGGATTCACCTGTGTGGATGATGTGGCCAGGGCACTGGTGTTTTACTGCCGTTCCTATAACAAAAATGCAACGCAGGAGAAGCATGAAAAAATCAACCAAATGTTGGCTTTCCTTCGGCACATGCAGGGGTACAATAACTATTTTTATAACTTCATGTTTCCGAATGAAGCCATTAATACACTACATCCAAACAGTGTTGCAGGAAAAAATTTCTGGAGTTGGAGAGCATGCTGGGCATTGTCGGAGGTCTGCCTGACCACTGATCCGGATTTAGAATCGTTGCGCAGTTTGGCCGCGGCCAGCCTGGAGATGTTAATCCCCAAAATTATAGCCATCGCAGATGAATATCCGGGCGTTGAAAGTTTTGATGGAGTACAGATTCCGGCCTTGGCAGCGCATTACGGCAGCGACCAGCTGGCACTGATGACCGTGGTACTTAGCAACTACTATTCCTACGTCGGAGCGAATGAAATTCTTAACACCATTGAAAAAATGGGAGAAATTCTGACTGGTACCCGCATCACCGACACAATTGCTGAACGCTTTGCCTTTCTTAGCTGGAAAAACACCTGGCATGCCTGGGGAAACGCGCAATCCTATGCGCTGTTATGCGCCGGAGAAGTGACAGGAAGAGGTGATTTCAATGAAGCTGCAATAGAAGAAATTACAAATTTTTATCCTTATATATTGGATGCAGGCCTGACAGGATTTTCGGCAAAGAAAGAAAACGGTATTTTAAGTACGTTCGACCAACGGTATTATCCCCAGATTGCCTATGCACTGCGGCCCATGGTATTTGCTGCCGTTAAAGCATGGGAAATCACCGGAGAGTCAAGGTTTGCTGAAATTGCTGCGGATGCAGGCAGCTGGTATCTGGGAAATAATCCGGCCGGAAAGGCCATGTATGACACCCTGACCGGCCGGTGTTTTGATGGAATTGATGGCCCCGCATCGGTTAATTATAACTCCGGGGCCGAATCGACTATTGAAGCATTACTGGCGCTGCAATGCATCGAATCGGCAGAAGTACCCTTTCAAAAACTTAGAAATAAAACTGGAGACTGACGTGGAAACAAAGATCGAAACAGAAAATACAAGCCACCCCTTCACCCTGAACCATCCGGTTGTGCGGTACAGCGGCAATCCCATACTTAACAGTCACGCCATTAACCGGATATGGACAACGCCGGGAAGGCAGGTAATCACAGCACACAATGCAGGTATTACCCTTTTCAGAAATAAATATATAATGCTGTTCCGTTCCCATCTCAGAAACGGAATTTCGGTGGTGGGAAAAGCAACGAGCGACACGGGAATTTCCGACTGGGAAATTGACCCGGAACCTTTCCTAAAACCATGTAAATCAGAGGATAACACAACAGATAAGCAGACAGCGGGGAATTTGAGGGAAGCAGGCGGCGTGGAAGATCCACGCATCACCAGAATCGATGAAACGTATTATATCACTTACAGCGCCTACCATGGTCTGGAACCAGACAGCGTAAGAGTATCACTGGCATCAACCAACGATTTTAAAACTGTAATACGGCATGGGCCGGTAATGGATGTAGACATGCGGAACGTGGTGCTGTTTCCTGAAAAGATCAATGGCCGTTATTATGCGCTGTTCAGACCCAATGACCACACAGCACAAGCTATTGGCGGCAATTTTACCCGGATTCTGATCGGTTCTACAAGCCATCTGACCGCATCGGATTGGAAAATATCAAACCAACCGGTCATGGCACAGGCCGGAGGTCCCTCCTCCTTTAGCGCAAAAATAGGCCCCGGTGCACCACCCCTTAAAACACGCCACGGATGGTTAAGCATTTTTCACGGCGTGAGAAATACCATGGATGGAAATCCCTATGTATTAGGGGTAGCCCTCCATTCACTGACAAACCCGGAGCAGGTGCTTGTCAGCAATATTCCTATCCTCTTTCCTACACGCGCAGACTGCAGAACTACAGAGGACGATTATATTCATGTACCCAACGTAGTTTTTACCTGCGGTGCGTTACGGCAGCCTGACGGCACGATATACCTGTATTATGGTGGTAACGACACGGTAATGAACCTGGCTTTTACCCATGAAGATATTTTAGCTGCCTTATGCAGGCAGTACC
>RZYD01000190.1 GCA_009930445.1 Bacteroidia bacterium
ATCCGATTGCTGAGTTTTGTGCAAAAGTAATTTTTTTATGGGTCGGTTTTATGTAATTTCGCACCACTTTTTAACCATGGATTGTTAACGAATGATTGAGGATAATTTCAGACACAAGGGACTTCGGAAAAAGCTTGCTAAAACGGTTGCGACAAAAGGAATACATTCGATGATGGTATTAAAGGCCATCGAAGAAGTTCCCCGTCATGCCTTTTTCAACTCCTCGTTTCTGGAATTCGCTTACGACGACAAACCCTTTCCCATTGGATGTGGGCAAACCATCTCCCAACCCTATACGGTTGCTTTTCAGTCGGAGTTACTACAGGTTGAAAAAGGGATGAAAGTACTGGAAATTGGAACCGGATCAGGTTACCAGGCCTGCATATTGGCGCACATGGGAGCAAAAGTTTTCACTATCGAACGGCATCGGAACCTGTACCTTAAAGCAAAAAAAAGTATCGATGAATTAGGCTACAGAATTCAATGTTTTTATGGTGACGGATTTGAGGGTCTGCCCACTTTTGCACCTTTTCAACGAATTATTGTAACTGCAGCCGCTCCCCATATTCCGGAGGCGCTGGTCGATCAACTGGCTCCCGACGGAATAATTGTTATTCCGGTGGAAGCCGGGGGATTTCAGGTGATGCAAACACTGAAAAAAATGAATGACGGAACGCTTCATTCGGAAAGTCACGGACACTTTAAGTTTGTTCCCATGCTATCGGATAAAGACAACAATGTAAAATCATAAACCCAGCCAGTGTCACCTCACACATCCCATACAATCCGGAACATTACGCAACGCATAACTGAAGCCCTCAGGCCCGTTTATCCTACAGAAGAATGTACAGAAATAGTGCGTCTTCTGCTGGAGGAAGTTACCGGCCTCAGCAGGGTGCAACTTCTGGCCAGCCCCTTACACCCTCTTACGGAAAATGAAGAAAAAAACCTAACAGAGGCTCTTTACCGTCTTCAACACCATGAACCCATTCAATACATTCTCGGAAAAACATGGTTTTATGGCTTTCCACTTACCGTTAACCGGAACGTACTTATTCCACGCCCCGAAACGGAAGAGCTGGTAACCATGGCCATGCAGGAATTCACTAAAAATCATGCTCTCCCCCCTGTCGTGCTCGACGCAGGAACCGGCTCTGGGTGTATAGCAATCGCTATAAAATCGCTTAATCCACAAATGAAAGTTGCCGCATTCGACTTATCAGCGGCCGCACTGGAAGTAGCCCGTTTAAATGCAGCATCAATCAGCGCCGAAATTCATTTCTTCAGAGATAATATCGTTGCTTTCTCCGGACTTCCGCTATCGGAAAAATCCGGCTTTCTGATTTCCAACCCCCCATATATTATGGAAAAGGAAAAAGAACAGATGCGGCCCAATGTCGTAAAGTTTGAACCCGGCTCAGCCTTGTTTGTCAGTGATGATGACCCACTGATTTATTACCGCGGACTGAAAGCCATAGCCCAAAAATGGGTTATTAGCGGCGGGTTCCTGTTTTTTGAGATCAATGAATCGCTGGAAAAAGAAATGCGCAATTTGTTTAACGAACCTAATTTTTACGATATTGCAGTAGAAAAAGATATGCGCGGTAAGCCGCGGTTTTTCCGCTGCAGAAAAGCATAAAACAGAACAAAGGAATGACCTTTTTACTCCTCGTAATCATTGCAAGTACAGGGATTATTATATCCTTTAAACTGTTTCCCCGCTATAAGGTGGACAGGGATCAGGCCATTACGATTAACTATTTGACTGCCAGCATATTTGGAATTCTAACCAACACAGCACATACAAGCCTACCTGAAATTGGCCGTGCCGATTGGTTTTATTTTGCGCTGCTGGTTGGGCCTGTCCTGATTATCGGTTTTTACCTGTTCGCATTATCGGCGCAAATGGCAGGGGTAGCTGTAACCGCTATCGGTTCACGAATGTCGGTAGTCATTCCGGTACTATCGGGTTTTTTACTTTTTGGCGATACAGCCGGCCCGACAAAAATCGCCGGAATTTTGCTCGCTTTGGTAGCCTTGTATCTTACATCAAAAAAAGAAACAACAAAAAAAATTGAAAAAAAAACCCTTTTCTTACCGCTGATGCTGTTTTTCGCAGCCGGATTCAACGATACGCTAATCAAAATGGCTCAGGAATGGTACATTACCAACGATTACCTCGAATTCCTCTCTACCGCTTTCTTCTTTGCTTTTCTTATCGGAGTAATCCTTCTGATTTTCAAAAAGAAACTTCGATCAATCTCCTTTTCAACAGTTGCCGGAGGGATTATTGTGGGCATCATTAATTTCGGTTCCATTCTTTTTTTACTTCGGGGACTAGCGCTTATTGAAGTATCGACCTTTATGCCGCTCTACAATGTATCGGTGGTTGCCCTCTCGGCACTCATCGGGTATGTTATTTTTAAAGAGCGGATATCGGCACTCAACTGGGCTGGAATTGCTCTGGCCATTTTATCCATTCTTTTAATTGCCATGAATTAATGAATTTATAAGAAACAACGCAACCTTTTGGGCAAATTACAGTTAAACAATTATTGTAAATTCTTATCAATAACAAACATGAAGTTATTTACGGTATTCATTCTTTCTACACTAACTGCTATGGTTTTTACTTCATGCACGCAACAGCGTCCTGACTATATGAAAATCCGGATTATTGAAACATCAGATGTTCACGGAGCGCTCTTTCCCGTCGATTTTTTAAACGATAACCAACCCATCGCCTCACTGGCGAACATTACCACGTACATCAAGAAACAGCAACAAAAAAAAGGGCTGGAACTCGTGTTGCTCGATAACGGGGATTTCCTGCAGGGAGACCCATCGGTGTATTACAGCAACTTCATCGATACCACTTCAAGACACATCTGTGCTGATATTTTTAACTATCTCCACTATGATGCGGTATGCATAGGAAACCACGATATTGAGCCAGGCCATAGTGTCTACGACAAGCTGGCCAGTGAAATGCAAATGCCCTTGTTAGGAGCCAATGCGGTTACTGATTCTACGGGTGAGCCCTATTTTACCCCGTACAAAATCATCACCCGACAAGGGGTAAAAATTGCCGTTCTAGGCCTCATAACCCCGGCAATACCGAATTGGTTGCCAGAAAAACTATGGGAAGGAATGCATTTTGAAGATATGATTCTCTCCGCAAGAAAATGGGTTAAAATTATTCAGGAACAAGAAAACCCCGATCTGCTTATTGGTTTGTTTCATGCCGGAATTGATTACAGCTACAATGGACAACATGAGGCTTCGGAAAAGAATGAAAATGCCAGCCAACTGGTGGCAGAACTGGTTCCGGGTTTTGATGTAATTCTGGTAGGACACGACCATCACGGCTGGAACAAAACAATACTCAACCGCCAGAATAAAGAAGTACTCCTGTTAGGTCCCACCAGCAGAGCCCGCGATATTGCCGTGGTGGATATTGAACTCTTTTATAATCCGGCGAACGATACATACGACAAAGAAATCAGCGGGAACCTGTTTTCCATGACAGATCAGGAACCCGATGCAGGGTACATGGAAAAATTTGGCTACTTTGAAAAAAACACACAAGCGTATGTCTCGGAGCCTGTAGGTGAATTTACACGCGACATCGATTCAAAACCGGCCCTTTTCGGGAATGCCGAATTCACCGACCTGATTCATCAATTACAACTTGATTTAACCGATGCCGAAATTTCGTTTACCTCCCCCCTTTCATTTAACACTACCATAGCGAAAGGAAAAATCTTTGTAAAAGATCTCTTTAAACTTTATCGGTTTGAAAACCTTCTGTACACAATGAAACTTACCGGATCAGAAATCCATGCGTTTCTGGAATATAGTTACGGAAACTGGTATGGACAAATGTATTCAGAAGAGGATCATTTACTAAATTACAAACGCGACGAATTTGGGAAAATAGCACGGGCGGATAATAATGGCAGGGCACTACTGGCCGGTCAGTATTTCAATTATGCAGCAGCGGCAGGGCTCGACTACACCGTAGACATTACAAAACCAGCCGGCGAACGGGTCGAAATTCTACAAATGAGCAATGGAAAACCCTTTGACCGGAATAAAATCTATCGGGTAGCTATGAATTCATACCGCGGCAATGGGGGTGGAGGACACCTTACTAAAGGTGCAGGAATTCCTGAACAGGAATTGCCGGCAAGGATGATTTTTACAACAGAAAAAGACCTCCGGTATTATCTTCATCAATGGCTAACGAAAAATTCGCCAGTTACACCAACCCGTTTTAACAATTGGAAAGTAATCCCTGAAAATCTGGCCGAAAAAGGCAAACAAAACGATATCCAACTGCTTTTTGGCAATAACTACCCATTCGAATGAGCAACACCTGTCCATTTTGCTCGGCTGCAATCCGGGCAGCCCTCTTCGCCGAAAATCAATACTGTATGGCGGTTTACAATATAGCGCCCATACTTCCCGGGCACAGCATGGTAATTCCAAAGACTCATTACCAAAGCATTCACGAATTACCGGAAGTGGAATTGCAGGCATTTTTTTTATTTGCACGAAAAATCACTGATTTTCTGGTCACCTATTTTCATGGCACGGGCTTCGACTGGAGTTTGCAGGAAGGTAAAGAAGCCGGCCAGAGCATTAATCATGTACATCTGCATATTATTCCCCGTCGTCAGGGAGACCTGGAGTCGCCGGGGGCATGGTACCGGAAGCTGCAAAATGCACAAGGCATTGAAATCGACCAGAAAGATCGAAAAAAACTGGATCCGGAAAAAATGGATACCATTCGCCATGCATTACGGGAAAGCTTTCAGCACTTTACAGGAAAAACAGAATAACTCCCCCAACGGCAATAATCGCCCCAAAGACCTCACGCCAGGTAACGGATTCGTGAAAAAAAGCCACCGATAAGGGAATTATCAATACCGGATTTACGGCCATAATGGATGAGGCCACACCGGTAGAAGTGTGTTGTATCGCCAGCAGAGAAAAGGAGACCCCCAGAAAAGGCCCGATAAAAGCACCTACCGTCGTGGCAGTCATGGCCCGTGAATCGGAAAGGGCAGCCCGGAGGCGCTTCCAACGGCCGGTCACGGTGAACAACACCCCAAAACCGAGGGTAGCAGCAATCACACGAATATAGGATGAAGAAAAAGGATCATGATCCTGCATCCCCACTTTACTCAGCACCATACCTCCGGCCTGCCCGAAAGCCCCTCCCA
>RZYD01000814.1 GCA_009930445.1 Bacteroidia bacterium
GACCCATAAAAAAATTACTTTTGCACAAAACTCAGCAATCGGATAGTATATGCTTAAAATAGGAGTTCTTGGCGCTGGCCATCTTGGAAAAATTCATCTAAATTGTATTCGCAGTATTTCAGGGTATGACCTGGTGGGGTTTTATGATGCCGACCCGTTGACGGCCCATGCGGTGCAGGAAGAATATAGTATCAAAGCCTTTGAGGCGATCGATCAGTTATTGGATGCCGTTGATGTAGTGGATATTGTTACCCCTACGGTTTCTCATTTCGATTGCGCCTCAAAAGCCATCCGGCGATCGAAACATGTGTTTATCGAAAAACCGGTAGTGGCCTCTCCGCAGGAGGCAAAACGTTTGGTTAGCCTTGCACATGAAGCGCATGTTAAAGTACAGGTCGGCCATGTTGAACGTTTTAATCCGGCTTTTCTGGCCGCAGAACCCTGGATTCACCATCCCATGTTTATTGAAACCCATCGACTGGCACAGTTTAATCCCCGTGGCACTGATGTCCCTGTTATTCTTGATTTGATGATTCACGATATTGATATTGTGTTGCATGTTGTGCAACAAAATATCCGAAAAATTAATGCCAGTGGCGTTCCTGTAATCAGTGATACGGCCGATATTGCTAATGCCCGCATTGAATTTGATAATGGCTGTGTCGCGAATCTGACGGCCTCGCGTATCTCCATGAAAAATATGCGCAAAACCCGTTTCTTTCAGCGTGATGCCTATGTGGCCGTTGATTTTTTGAACAAAAAAGCCGAGGTGATCCGAATGCAGGATCCGCAGAATGGGGCTTCTGACGACCCGTATGCCTTGTTGTTTGATGCCGGCAACGGCAAAAATCCAAAGCAGGTTTATTTCGAAAATCCGGAAGTAAAACCGCTGAATGCCATTCAAACCGAACTGGAATCTTTTTATTCCGCTATAATAAATAATACGCAACCGCCTGTAACCATTGACGATGGAGTGGCTGCCCTTGACGTTGCCTACCAAATTCTTGATAAAGTGAATTTTTCCCTGGGTCATTTGAAATAAAAT
>RZYD01000191.1 GCA_009930445.1 Bacteroidia bacterium
CTGACATTTAAAATGTTCAGGTTTATCGCCTGAACCGGGTATAACATTCCGGCTATACAGAGAATTTGTAGTAATGGAACTACAGGTAACCACTTATCTGTCAGAACTATTAATATCAGTGGTTTGGAAATCATTGCAAGTCCGATCATTAAGGGGAAAACAATATACGCCGACATCCTGATGAATGAAATATATGCCTTACGTTGTTTTTCTTCGTCATCCTGAATGCTGCTTAATACAGGAAATGTAACACGCTGAATGATTTGTGTTATATTTTGAGATGGAAGTTTTTGGAATTGCTTTGCTCTGGTATAAAATCCAAGATCGGTTGCACTGAAAAGTTTTCCAATTACAAGAAGATAAATGTTTTCGAATATGGTATTTAGTAATCCTGCACCAAGGAGTTTCGATCCAAAGGAAAAAAGACGTTTAAATGATTTAATTGAAAATTCACGGTTTGGAACCCATTTAGAAAGTATCCAAAGTAAAATTGAATTAATCGCATTTCTGGTTAAGGTTTGAGCTACCAATGCCCATACTCCAAATCCTTTATAAGCAAGAGTGATTCCAAAAATGCCACCAATAAGAACGGCTGTAAAAGATGCTCTTGCCTGGGTTTTAAAGTCAAGTGCAATTGTTAGTTTCGCACGTTGGACAATTGTAAGAGAAGCAATAAAGACATTAATTCCGACTACTTTAGTGAGGTTTGTTAACTCCTTCATGTCATAGAAGTCAGCTATTAACGGAGCTGAAAAAAAGAGAATGAAATAGAGAAAAAGTCCGATCCCAATGTTGAAGAAAAACGCAGTACTATAATCGGTTTCATTGCGGTCTTTTTTCTGTATTAATGCACTACTAAATCCACTGTCAACAATAGACTGAGAAAGGGCAATAAAAATCGCTAACATCCCCACCAATCCATAATCTTCCGGCATGAGAATCCTTGCCAGGATAAGTCCCAGAATAAATTGCAGACCTTGCACTGAGAAACGTTCTATTGCGCTCCACAGCACGCCTTTTGCGGTTTGTTGTTTTAAGGTTTCTGTCATTGGATTCTTTTCCCCCCTAAATCCTTCCCCCCCCTAAATCCTTTCCCCCCCCTAAATCCTTTCCCCCCCCTAAATCCCCCCAAGGGGGGACTTTGGCTTCGATCTATGGTTTCTGGAAATTATGGGTTTACTTTTGTTTGTGTTACACTCTTATTGTGGAATGTATAACTTTGTTGTATTGATTTCGAACTCAGATGACTTTGTTTTTTGATATGAACAGTTTAGATAGATTAATATTGTAAAAGCTTATTAATGCCATAAACTGTGGGTTGTTCATCTTCTCTCCTACATTTTCCACTGCGAGAGCTTCATGATTCGAGGAATCTAAAGGAATAAAATCAGATGGGTCGAGTTCATTAATAACCATTGTTTTCACCCCTTTTTTAAGTGAAAGGATTTTAAACCATAAATCGTCATTTGTTGGAGAAAGTTTTAGGAAAAGATCTTCATCCGTAACACTGCCATCAAAGCATCCCGGAAAGTATAAAACACCACCAACACCAATAGGTATATATTCGTATGAAGGTGATTCGCATTGCCAGATGCGTGTCCATTTACAATATGGTTTTGGATTATTGTTTTTGTCAAGTGTAATTGTTCTGGCTTGGTTGCAGCATATGCAGTCAGGATACTTATCGTGATTTTTAATTAATTTTTCAATAAGAGTATTAGGGTATATCATGTCGTCATCAATGGTAATAATGATCTCTTCAGGATATTTTTTGAGTGTTGGTATTAACTTCTTATACGGTCCGATTGCTGCATAAAAATCTATGGTAAGCCCTTTTTCTTCAAATTTTCTAAGAGTAATAGGGATATTATTTCTGTTAAACTCATTTTCTGCAAGCCATAATATAACGACATCTGGTTTTAGGGTTTGCCGAGCAATGCTTTCAATAGTGATATAAACGGAATCAATTCTCTTCCCGAATGTTGTTAGTGACACAACTATCTTTTGATCACGTGGATGATCGTTAATAATTGATTGTTTATCAAGTATTGCAGAGGTTTTATGCGTTTCTGTAATAATGTTTTTTTTAACGTAACGATCTATTTCCCGCCGTAAAACCGACAAGCCTTTTTTATATATTTTTCTGAATAGGTTCATTTTTTGTGGTCTTTGGCCGTGTGATATTAACTTGGTTTTTTATCAATCAATGTTCTTATTATACTGTTCACGAGCTTCTATATATTTTAATACTCCCTTTTTGAATGGAATTAATGGTTCCCAACCAAATATCTCCTTTTGTAATCTGGTGTCGGCAACAGCAAACATAACATCTCTTTTGCGATACTCAATCCCTCCCCAATTGATATTTGCTTTTCTATTGGTATATTGTTCCATTAAATTTACCGTGTTGTGAAGTGAAAATCCTTCTCCTGTTCCGGCATGAAATACAGTTTCATTCGGGACTTTCTCATAGTTGTCAACGATATTTACATACAAACGAACTAAATCGTCTACATGAATGAAATCCAGAACTTGTTCTCCGGGAGTTGTATTTGTGGGTTCTTTTGCGTCCAGTGAATCATATAAAATATCCATTATTTTCTTCCTGGTGAATAAACCGCCATAGACAGTATATGGGCAGACGGTACAATATTTAAAAATATATACAGCCGCATAGTATTTCAAAATATATCTGGCTGCAGTTTTTGTAGCAGCATATAGGTAGGCCGGCTCCGGTACGTTATTATTATTTAAATACTCAGTGCTACTTCCGGTGTTTATAAATGCTTTAAGATTAGTGCTTTTTAATGCTTCAAGGATTTTTCCAAGAAACATAATATTCGCATTGATTAATTTATTAAAGTCATCAAGGGAGTCATTAGGAGTGGAATGTGCAGCAAGATGTATCACTATTTCAACATCAAAAGATCTTATTACTTCATTAAGATGCTCCTGATCCAGGTTATTATGAGATAATATCCGGCATTGGCTAAATCTGTTTAGTAAATCAGTTTTATTCCCTCCGACTAAAAGAAGTTCATGTGAGTGTTTTAGTAATTCAGGAATTAAATATGAACCAATAAAACTATCAGCACCTGTAATTAATATTTTCATGATTAATTAATTTGACCATATTGAATTACATTTTTTCGCATCAGTTATATATTCATCGAGTTGCTCCAGACTCAATAATTTGCTGTTTGTATAATATTCTTTATACCATTCTGCTGTCTTTGAAAATACCTGATTATTCCATACAGGGTTCCATTTTAATAGTTCTTTTGCTTTTGTGCAATCAAGCATTAGCAATGTAGCTTCATGAAATTCAGATATCCCTATGTTAAATTCAGTGATAATGTTATCCCACTCCTTTTTAAGATAAAACGATACATCTTTTACTGATTGATTACTTTTATAATCAGGGCCGAAATTCCAGGCATCAGCAAATGATTTTTCGCCATTTAACAGATGTTGTCCCAGAAGTAAATATCCTGAAAGCGGTTCAAGAACATGCTGCCATGGTCGCGTTGCTTTGGGGTTTCGAATATGTACACTTTTCCCTATAGCTGCTGCCTTCATAATATCAGGAATAAGTCGGTCAGGTGCCCAGTCTCCTCCTCCAATTACATTCCCTGCTCTTACTGTGGCTAATAGTACATTATGTGTTTTACCATATTCATTGATGTTGAAAAAAGACCTGCGATAGGACGAGGTCATCAGTTCAGCGCATGCTTTTGAAGAACTGTATGGGTCATATCCTCCCAGTATATCATTTTCACGGTAGCCCCAGAGCCACTCCTTGTTTTCATAGCACTTGTCAGTCGAAATGCTAATAATGGCTTTAATGCTATCGGTTTTTCTGCAGGCTTCATACAAAGCCATTGTGCCTATTACATTTGTTTCGTATGTTTCAAAAGGATTCGCATATGAGGCTCGTACCAAAGGCTGAGCTGCCAGATGAAAGACAATATCGGGCTGAAAACTTAAAAGTTCTTTTTCTAATGTTTTTCTATCCCGAATATCAGCATAAATAGATTCAATATCTAAATTTAACAGCTCCCAATGAGATGGAGATGTATTGGGCGCCAGGGAGTAGCCCTTCACTATCGCACCCATTTGTGTTAGCCATAAGGCAAGCCATGAACCCTTAAATCCTGTATGTCCTGTGAGAAAAACTTTTTTCCCCGAGAAAATGCTATTGAATAGGGCGTTTTTTACCATTTTATCCATTTTGCTTCATTTGTTCTAACCAGCTCCTCCATTTCCAGCTTCTCTTTTTGTGTATTCATGCTTTTCCAAAATCCTTTATGTTTATAGGCTCCAATGCGATTTTCTTTTGCCAGGATCTTAAAAATATCGTCTTCGAGTTCCAACTTTGGATTATTCAGGTATTCAAATATGCTGCCTGAAAAACAGAAAAAACCACCATTTATCCAATATCCTTCGATTCGAGGCTTTTCTCTAAACTGAGTTATTGCATTATTCTCATTAATCTCTAATATTCCATAATTGCTTTCCAGTGGCATTGCTGTTAAAGTTACAACTCTCTCTGGAAATGATTTATGTTCATTATAAACATCTATTGGATTAATGTCTGACAGGTCATCGCCATAGGCAACAAAAAAATCTTCACCCGCTATCAGCTTTTCAGCTTGCTTTATTCTTTGAGACTTTAGGGTGCCATCTCCAGTTTCTAAAATTGTAACTTTCCAGTCATCTTCCGTGTAATCTGAAAACTTCTCGAAGAATACACCACCTTTATATCCCACGAGTATGATGAATTCTTTTATCCCTGCATGTGCATATATACGCATTATATGCCAAATGATTGGTTTGCCCCCAATTTCAACAAGAGGTTTTGGTGTGTGTGTGGTTTCTTCCGAAAGTCGGGATCCAATTCCACCTGCTAAAATGAGTGCTTTCATAGTTGTCGGGCTAAACCTATTGGGTTAGTAATAATAAGGACATATAATTTTATGAACCTACAGTCTTCAGGAATTAGTGCTTTCTTTCTTCTCCCCCCTAAATCCCCCCTCCGGGCATACGCATCAACAGTTGATCAGAAGGTAATTCTATATTCATATTCGGTGTTCATCTGTTCGATATTTTTATAACAGAATATCCAATATTGAGTCCCCTCCGAAAAGCGATATTTATATTACACGAAGAAAATTGTAAAATGAGTTAAAATTCACCATGGAGAACAATTGGTAGTCACAGGAA
>RZYD01000192.1 GCA_009930445.1 Bacteroidia bacterium
ATAAGTGGAGACGAATTGACGTTGAACGGGGAGGGATGTTTAAACGCAAAAGGACAATCCGTTTTGAAATTTTCCAGGCAGTTTATCCATCAAATTGAAATTATGGAGCAAAAAAATTATGAATTGAAAAGTTCGAGAGTCCACTTCATTCTTTATTGGCTAAAAGAAGGAACACAAGAAGAAATAAAAATTATTTTACCTGAACTTTGTTTTGAAAAAAAGCAGAAGGAAGAATAGAAGTTTAATAAAAACCTATTTTCACACTTTTTGAGATGCTACCTAAAAAACGGGGGATTTAGCGTTTGCCAACTCCCCCGGAACAGAATTATACTGATGTTTGTGTTGTGGTCGCTCGATTATCAATCATTAAGGTGTTTCTCTATTTTCCCAAACAGTTCATCACGTTGATACGGTTTATTTAAAAAATCATTCATCCCGGCATCCAGGCTTCGCTGTTTATAATCGTCTTCCGGAAAAGCAGATAAAGCTAATATGGGTGTGTGTTTACCGTCAATGCGGATTCGTTTTGTGGCTTCCAGCCCATCCATTCCCGGCATGGAAATATCCATGATCACCAGGTCAAATTCACCCAAATGCATGGCTTCCACTGCCTTCTCGCCATTATTAACCACGGTACAGGTATACCCTTTCGACTTAAGATCGGCTTCTATCAGTTTCTGGCTCAGGAACTCATCCTCAGCAACCAAAATGCGTTTTTTATCTTCTCTATCCAGTATCATATTCTGAATTTCTTAATTAAAAATAGCGTTTGCTTTTTTCGTACCGTTTGTAAAGATCAAAATCCCAACTGAGCATAAATTCGTGTGAACCCATTGAATGCTGTGAAAGTTCATTAAGAATCACATCGTAAGAGTAACCAATTTTCAAATCTTCCCGAATGGTCACTTCAGCAAGAAGTACTACTGCATTACGACCTGTTCTGTAAGAGGCACCCAGCATTATTTTATCTTTCAGAAAAACATTGGTGTTTATGTCGACAGAAACGGGAGCATTGCGGGTATAGCTGATTAATGCAGAAGGCTTGAGTACAATGTCATCGCCCAGATCAATCAGGAAACCGGCCGTAGCATAAAAATGGCGGGCCAAAATGGCATAGGGAGAATCCTCAAAATTATCTTCTTTTGAGAAAAGACTTTCGAAGAGGTGCTTTGAAGAAGCTCCGGCATACCAGTTTCTTCCGGTATAATAAACCCCAAAATTCACATCCGGAGTAAATTGGGTAGCAGGTACATTGAAAACATTCACATCATACTGATCTTTCAATAGAAGTTTCTGAAGGTCAACACCCTGTTGAATGAACCCTCCCTGAAGACCAAAAGCAAGCCGACCCTGACCTACACGTATGCGATAGGCATAGTTGGCCATAACACCCAAATCTTTTGTAGCGCCCAACTGATCGTTATAAATCAGAAAACCCAAGGCTACATTTTCGTTTTGTAAGGGAGTTTGTACTGAAAAGGTAGAAGTGAGAGGAGCACCGTCCATACCAACCCACTGATTTCTGTGCACCAATGTAGCAGTAAGCACATCACGACTTCCGGAGTAGGCAGGATTGAGAATCATCTGGTTAAACATGTACTGGCTAAATAAAGCATCCTGCTGAGCAAACGCACTGAATCCTGCCATCAGTGAAACTGAGGTCAGAATTACAACGATTATTTTTTTCAGTGCGTTCATTAATTGTCGTGTCATTAACGTTATGATGCAAAACTAACACCCACATGAACACGCATCAATTGGGGCAAATACGGATTTTTCAAACTGTGTGAATAGGTATATTTACGTAGTTCCACGTAGACAGATTTTAACTGATAAATTCATTTCCGGTACACCTTACCCTATATCACTGATTTACAGTTATATAAAAATCAATTACGAATAAATTATGGGATAGAGCGGTACTACGCCTATTGCGTATGGGTAGAATTGCTAAAAGAAAAAGCCACGGAAAATAAGGATTCCGTGGCTTTGAAAAATTTTCTATCTTAATAATTATTTCAGATATATCCAGCCTTTATACGGCTCTTGAATATTGACATCATTTAGTTTTATTATGTAATAATATGTACCTTCAGGCAATTTATTACCCTTACTATTTTTACCTTCCCATCGCACAGACGTATTATTATATCCTTTCAAAGATAATATCTTATCGCCCCACCGATTGAAGATAGAAAGTTCATTATTCTCATAATATTCAATATTCTCAATGTGCCAGTAATCATTCTGTCCATCGCTATCCGGAGTAATGGTGTTGTATATTACAATATCACGGCCGGTTGTATCAGGCAGAATAGTGATATAAACATACGCACTGTCGCAGAGCGATGGAGTACCGGAGTCACAAATTTTATAACAGAATTCATCGTAGGTCGCGGAGATGCCTTCATTAGTCTGATAAAGAATGGTTTGGTCATCCTGAATAATAACAAATCCATTCATTGGCTCGCTGCACAAGGTCACCGTCAGTTCATCACCATCAGGATCATAATCATTCTCCAAAACAGGGATAAAGCGTGTAACACCGACCGAAGTAGTGTCATAATCATCTATGGCAACCGGAGGAAGATTGTCACTTCCGGTTACGGTAATAAATACCGTTGCAATAGCACAATAACCTGTGGCATCACATACCTGATAATCAAACTGATCATTGCCGAAGAAATCCTGATCCGGTGAATAAGTAACGCTACCCGCCAGGTTGTTAATTTCCAGCTTACCACTAACCGGGTTATCCAAAATCATCAAGGTTGATGGGTCAAGATTATTGTCACAATCGCGGTCGTTCGCCATAACCATAACATTTACCGGTGTATTCAGCGCCGTAGTAGCATAATCATCCACGGCCTCAGGCGTACCAATAATCGTTACCGTCATTTGACACTGGGCCTGGACATCATTGTTATCCGTAACAGTCCAGACTACAACAGTCTCTCCAACCGGATATACACCAGAGGCATCATCCGTATTATTAAAACTATTAAGAATACGTTGGATTCCCGCGGGCGAATCAACCTCCGGCTGATCGATGGTAACTGCTGCCTCACATGCTCCCGGGTCAGTAATAAACCCGATATCGCCCGGACAGGTAATTTCCGGAGCCTCCTGAGCGATTACAGTAATTCGCATAGTGCAGGAGGCCGTTAAGCCGTTCCAATCAGTTACCGTCCAGGTAACCACTGTAAGCCCAACAGGATAATACCCACTGGCATCGTTGGTACCGGTAAAATCATTAATCAATGATTCAATACCGCAATTATCGGAAACCACCGGCTGTTCAACCTGAATAAACACCGTACTCTGGCCGTTAACATATTCTGTTATATCCGCAGGGCATTCGATTTGTGGATTTTCCATATCAACTACCACTACATTCATACTACAAGTTGAACTATTGCCATGAATATCCGTAACGGTCCATATTACTTCTGTTGTACCGACCGGATAAGTATCAGAGGCATCCGCAGTATTATTATAACTGTTCACCAGAGCGTCAACACCACAGTTATCACTTACCACCGGAGTTTCAATAACCACTGCTGCATTACAGAACCCCGCATCATTGGGTACTTCTATATTCGACGGGCAAGTAATCTGCGGAACTTCAGAATCGGAGACCGTAATTTGCATTACACAGGTATTTGTATTCCCGGAAAAATCAATAACCGTCCATGTTACAAGGGTGGTCCCGACCGGATACACACCCGAAGCATCAGCACTATTGTTAAAATCGTTAACAAGCAATTCGATTCCACAATTATCGGCAACCTCAGGTACCGGAACAGTAACATTGGCGCTACATAAACCTACATCATTCTGAACGATCAGGTTATCCTGACAAACAATTGAAGGAATTTCACTATCCATTACAGTTATCACATGGCTGCATTCTGTAACATTGCCGTAGATATCCGTTACAATCCACGTTACCGTTGTTATTCCCACAGGATAAACTCCGGAAGCATCTGAAGTTCCATTGAAATCGTTCAGAATGGAAGCTACTCCACAATTGTCTGCTACCTCGGGTTGAGGCACAGAAACAAACGCTTCACAACTTCCCGGATCGGTTACAGTTACGATATTTTCAGGACAAACCATTACCGGATTTTCACCATCAGTTACCGTAATCTGCATTGTACAACTGTTCGCATTCCCGTTAATATCGGTTGCTGTCCATACGACATCTGTTGTACCGACCGGATACAATCCACTGGCATCATTGGTACCTGTAATACTATTAATTAGAGATAAGACACCACAATTTTCCACAATCTCCGGTGGAATCACAGTAACCCAGGCCTCACACAAGCCAGGATCAGAAGAAACAGTGATCGTTTCGGGGCAGAAAATTGCAGGGGCAATATCATCCACTACAGTTACCGTCATTGAACATACGGTGCTGTTACCATGGATATCCAATACGGTCCATTCAACCGCTGTTGTACCCACAGGATAAGTTCCCGAGGCATTCGATGTATTGGTATAATTATTAACAACTGAAGCAACTCCACAATTATCAGCATACTCAGGTTCGGGAATTACAACCGCTGCGTTACAAGCAGATACTGCAGCACTGACTATTATATCCGCTGGACAAGAAATCACAGGCATTTGATTATCAATAACTTCTATGATCTGCTCACAGCCAGATTGGTTTCCTGAATTATCAGTTACCGTCCAGACAAGGGTATGAACACCAACCGGATAGGTATCCGTTGCATTGGATGTATTGTTGTAACTATTGACAATTGCGGCGATACCACAATTATCAGCAACTTCCGGAGAAGGCACCGTAACTACAGCAGAACAAGACGAAGGATCAACAAACACGGTGATGTCCTCCCCGCATACAATGGAAGGCATTTCCACATCAACAACCGTTATCGACTGCTCGCAGATAGCACTATTACCAGAAACATCCGTTACCGTCCAAATAACTGTAGTGGTCCCAACCGGATATACACCCGAAGCATTTGTTGAATTATTATAACTGTTAACCACATTTGCCACCTCACAATTATCAGAAACGACAGGTAAAGAAACAGTAACTGTAGCCGAACACAAACCCGGGTCATTATTTTGCAACGTAATATCAGGAGGACATACAATTACAGGATCAACATCATCCACAACCGTTACCAGCTGCTCGCAGGTGGTCGTATTGCCCGTTGCATCTTCCAC
>RZYD01000193.1 GCA_009930445.1 Bacteroidia bacterium
CGCTGAAAGCATTATCAGCTGGTTTAGCAACGAGGAAAACCGCGCATTAATTTCACGATTAAAAGCGCATGGAATTAAGATGGAAATGGATGCATCCGCCACTATGGCTGAAACGGATTATTTACAAGGGAAAAGCTTTATAATCAGCGGAGTATTCGCCCATTTTTCAAGAGAGGAAATAAAAGAAGCCATCATACGGTTTGGGGGACGCAACGTGAGCAGCATTTCAACAAAGACGGATTACCTGATAGCTGGCGATAAAATGGGCCCCAGCAAAAAAGAAAAAGCCATTGAACTGGGTATTCCAATTCTGACGGAAACCGATTTCATGGAGATGATCCGAATGCCAAAACAGTAAGGGTGAATAGCAATAAAATTCCCTTGGTGGAATACAAAGGTAACGAATTACCGGGCTTCAAGAGTAATATCAGCGTTGGTGGCATAAACCGAAACCATAGCTTTTGTTCCGGCATTGCCCCACAGCGTACCAGAACAAACCTGAGTGGATTGATTTTCATCGCATTGATCCAAACCCTCAGTGTCGCCAATAATTTTGAGGTCACTATAGGTAGTCCGGGCCAAAAATTTCCAACCCATCGCCTGTGTTAGACCGCAAAACACATCAGCGTAAGTTGCTGATATATAAATATTTTCTACGGAAGAAGAAGCATTCTCAAGGTTTAGTTCTCCGTAGGTAAGGGAACCATCAAATCGCTCATCCAACCTATTAATACGAATATCAGAGAAATCAGAGGCAAGCTGAAGGGAATTCACTTGCCCGATGTTAACCTCATCATAAGAAGATTCGAGGTGCATTTCGTCTGCTGATCCGACTTCAATTTCAGAATAAACACTACTGATGGTGAGGGTTTTCAGCTTTTCAAAGGCGACCTCCGAATAAGCCAGGCTAATGACACCCCCGGCAATTTCTGCAAGAGTTCCCTCACTATAAACAGCATTAATCTGGTTAGTATCGTTTAACAAGCGTCCGGTAATAAAATTGCTGTAGGCCAAATCAAGGGTTACCGGGCCACCCAGGTCAGGGAGCATCACATCGCCGTAGGTATTACGGATAATATACGCCAGCGCAGCAGGTGCATGAATCACATAATCAATGGAAAAATTCTTTCTTCTGAAGCCTGAGTTTGAAAGGTGGGTTTTGGCTGTCACACCCCCGGAATCAGCGGAAAAACGGATGGTGGTGGCCTGAAAAAAATCTTCGGCTAACCGTTCGTTTCTGGCTTCCACCATGAGGGTTACTGTTATTTGTACCTCATTTTTATCCCAGATTTGCACAGAAATATCCCCATACACGTTGGTAATGTCGATAGAATGATTGGCAGCTACCTGAAAAGTTTCTTCGTACACTTTCGTATATTTACCGGCAGAAACGATTGTGCCACTGAAAAGGGAAAAAAGAGCAGACAGAATCAAAATGGAAACTTTCATATTTTTTTTTGGATTAATTTAACGCTCCCTATGACCCCCCCAGGCCACATAATGTTACAGCACACAAAAAAAAAGTACATTTGCAAGGTTAACGAATAACTATGGGAAACCGAACAACAGGAGTATACTTTCTTGTAATTCTATCGATGTTTTTTTGGGGGATGACCTTTGTATGGACTAAAGTGGTATTAACCTACTGGAACCCGATTACGATTATATTATTCCGTCTGATAGTATCCTCAGCGATACTCTATGCTTTTATCCGGCTTTTTCGGCGGGCTGAACCGATTGCACGTGAAGATTACGGATTATTTCTGCTCTCAGCGCTGTTTAATCCTTTTTTTTATTTTATTGGTGAAAATTACGGCGTAAAATTTTCAAGTCCGACGGTAAGTGCTGTGATAATCGCCACCATTCCGGTATTCACTGCCATCGCAGCACGATTTACCTACAACGAACGATTAACGGTCTTCAACACGATCGGGATGATCCTTTCGTTAGGTGGAATAGGCGTTATGTTATCGGGCCCTGACTTAAGTTTTGAAGCTTCGTCAAAGGGAATCGCATGGCTGGGACTGGCAGTAATAAGTGCCGTCTTTTATGCGCTGGTATTAAAAAAACTGACCGTAAAATACCGCTCAGTCACTATTGTGGCAACACAGAATTTTATTGGGATATTTTTCTTTCTGCCTTTTTTCTTTATTTTTGATTACCCCCAATTTATTGCAACCCCCATCACTAAAGAGCTAATTACGAACCTGCTGCAATTGGCCGTATTTGGCAGTTCGCTGGCTTTCATTTTTTTCACCATCGGAACCCGGGAATTAGGGGTAAGCCGTACGAATCTTTTCAGTAACCTGATTCCCTTTTTCACGGCTATAACCTCCTTTATTCTGTTAAAAGAATCATTCAGTACATTAAAAATTCTTGGAATGTTAACTGTAATCATCGGGGTTTTTATGTCACAATTCCGAAGAACACGAATCACACCTCCTATGACATAAAAACCGATCCGCAGGGGAGGAAAGGATGAAATACAAAGAAAAAAACCTTTCAGGCGTGTAAATTTACTTTTTTTTTCTATTTTTGCTGCCCGAAAGTGATGGCGGGGTAGCTCAGTTGGTTAGAGCGTCGGATTCATAACCCGGAGGTCACGAGTTCAATTCTCGTCCCCGCTACAAAAACCGTTTCAGTCTTATGGCCGGAGCGGTTTTTTGTTTTCCTCCGTTCCCCGGTTTCGCCGATCGAGAAAAATCAAAATACCTGATCAGGAATGTTTTTCTTCCATCGCACGTTGCTCGTCAATGCGTTGGTTCAAATCGCTGAGTTTATCCTTAACAATCTGTAGTGTTTCCGATTCCTTCGCCGAAAGGGACTTCCTTTCTTTTTTGCTTTCCAGGTCAATCTTTTGCATCGTGAGTTCATACCGTTGCCGAATGAGCTTATCCATTTTTTTCATAAATGTAAGTTTTTGTAAAGATACAATTTTCAGGGCAATTGCCTTTTCAGGGCAAAAGTCATCCCATGGAAAATTGTATCTTTACGCAGAAAAAAAGAGCATGATGATACAAACGACAGCCATAGATAATCTCAATACCTTGCTCCAGGAAATGGAAGCAGAAGAGGTTTTAACGTATATCACCAATAAATTTGGAAACCGTATCGCTTTGTCTTCTAGCCTTGGGGCAGAAGATCAGGTATTAACTGACATGCTGGTGAGGGTGAACCGCAAAACGACCATTTTTACGCTGGATACTGGAAGACTTTTCCCGGAAACGTACGATCTGATCGACCGTACGTGTCAAAAATATGACATTGGTATTACGATCTATTTCCCGGAGGCCCGGGAGGTGGAAAAAATGGTTAATGAGAAGGGGATCAATCTTTTTTACAAAAGTATCGAAAACCGCAAACTTTGCTGCGAGATACGCAAAATCCATCCGTTGCAACGCGCCTTCCAAGGGCTGGATGCATGGATTTGCGGCCTTCGAAAAGAGCAATCTGTAACCCGTGCCGACATACAAATGGCAGAATGGGACGAAGCCAATGGGCTAATAAAAATAAACCCGTTAATCCACTGGACGGAAAAAGAAGTCTGGGACTATGTTGAAAAACATAATGTTCCGGTAAATCCATTGCACAAAAAGGGGTATCCCAGCATCGGATGCCTGCCCTGCACGCGGGCAATCTTTCCCGGAGAAGATATCAGAGCCGGCCGATGGTGGTGGGAAAATCCCGACACCCGTGAATGCGGGCTGCACAAACGATAAGACTGAAAACGTTTGCACTCATTATAATATCTACATAAAGTATTTATTATCAATAATATAAACTCAAAACACGCGAAATAAAGTCCCGTTTTCCCCTTTTACTATTAACAATAACTTCATCTGATTCTATCGCTATACGTTGTAGCTTATACTTTATTTTGCACGATTTTTAATTATCCATCAAAAAATAACAAAGATGAGTACAACAAAGCACTACCTGAAAGGAGATAAAATCTGTAAAGTAAAATTCAAAATATCGGCTGAATTCACACATTCGGCCCAAAGTCTTCAACTGGCAGGAGACTTTAATGCCTGGAATACTGAAACGCATCCCATGAAACCATTAAAAGACGGATCTTTTACAATTTCACTCAACCTGCCCACGGCACAAACTTACCAGTTTCGGTATCTGGCTGATGGGGTACGCTGGATCACAGATCCCGAAGCGGATGGAATAGCTGAAAGTCCTTATTCAGATGCAAAAAACGCAGTACTGATTCTTTAGATTATTCTATTCGGATACTCTGAACAGGATGAATCCGTGCGATAATTCCTGAAGGAATAAGGAGCATGGCCGAACAAACGAAGATTGTTCCGATATTGATTAACAGAATATGCCCGACAGAAAACGCCACGGGAACCGTGTTGACGTAATACGATTCCTGAGGGAGGGTAATTACCCCGGTAAAGTGCTGAAGGAGTACCAGTGTCAGGGCGATGGCATTACCCCATAGCAGCCCGGAACCGATAATACGTACGGCATTAAGAATAAATATATTCCGGACACTTTTACTGGTTGCGCCCATGGCCTTAAGCACACCAATCATCCGTGTTCGTTCGAGAATAAGAATCAGCAGCGTGGCAATCATAGTGATACCAGCTACGATAACCATTAGCAGCATGATAACAATCACATTGGTATCCTGTAAGGCGAGCCAGTCGAACATTTGCGGATATAAATCGCGTATCGTCCTGGAATCCAAATCATAAGGAATAATCTCGTACAGCCGGCTATTCAGTTCTTCAATTGCATTGAAATCGGAGGAGAAAACTTCTACGCCGGCAATGGCTGCCTTGTCCCAGTTATTCAGTCGCCGGATATGACGGATATCACAAAGCGCATAAAGCTTATCAAACTCCACCAGGCCGGTTTCATAGACTCCCGCGACAGTAAACTTGCGGGCACGGGTATGGCTTTCATTTACAAAATAAACAGGCACATCGTCACCGGGATGAAGATTCAGTCGTTTTGACAACACTGAAGAGATTAGCAGGGCCGATGAAGTTTTTGCTGTATCACGAACAGCAAAGGCCTCCCCCTCAATAATCTGATCATTAAACCAGCCCCAGTAGAAATCCGGACCAATGCCTTTCAGCACGACGCCTTCTAACTGTTCACCGGTTTTAATTATTCCGGCTTTGGTGGCAATACCCTGCACATGAA
>RZYD01000194.1 GCA_009930445.1 Bacteroidia bacterium
TCCGGCCATGCCTGGGGAGCCGGCATGAAAGGCGAATATGCACATTTACGAACCCGCATCCCCGAATCAGGAATGAATTATAAAGGCTATAACATTGCTGTCCATGAATTTGGCCACAATGTAGAACAAACCATTTCGCTGTATGATGTCGACTATTTTATGCTTCAGGGCGTTCCTAATACCGGATTTACTGAAGCACTGGCCTTTATGTTTCAATCGCGCGACCTGGAATTGCTGGGAATAAAGGATAACGACCCATTGCAAACCCACATGAAAACCCTCGATGAGGTTTGGGGATTATACGAAATCATGGGTGTAGCACTTGTCGATGTAGAAGTCTGGCAATGGATGTACGACCACCAGGAAGCGACAGCGGCAGAATTAAAAGAAGCCGTAATTGGCATTGCCAACACCATTTGGAACCGCTATTATGCTCCGGTTTTCGGGATGGAAAATGAGCCCATTCTGGCTATTTACAGCCACATGATCGCCAGTCCGTTGTATCTGAGCAATTACGCTTACGGAAGTATTATTGATTTCCAGATCGAAAAATATATGTCGGGAAAAGCCTTCAACACTGAAGTAGACCGAATATGGCGTCTGGGGCGGTTAACACCAAAAGCATGGATGGTGGAAGCGGTTGGAGAAGAAATGTCGGTAGAGCCAATGCTGCAGGCATGTGATGCCGCGCTGAAAGTCGTACAATAAAGCCGCCCCGGCGTCAAGTTGTTAAACCCCGCATATCCGTTTTCTCACGAATAAATAGTATCTTTAACGATCAAACCCGACAGAAGACCGATTCTTCATCACGTTGAGGCTTCCGTCCGGAATAAAACCTGTTGAAAAAACACAGTAGAAAAGGAAAACAAACGTCATTTTTGTCTGTTTTATGAAATAACTTCAGAATAATGGCCAAAGGAAATAAGCTAAACCAGGCAGGGAGTCCCTATTTACGGCAGCATGCTGCGAATCCGGTGCATTGGCAGGAATGGAGTGAAAGCACCTTGCAACTGGCAAAGGAAGAGGATAAACCCCTGATTATCAGTATTGGTTATGCTTCCTGCCATTGGTGTCATGTAATGGGGCACGAAACTTTCTCCAACCCTCAAGTAGCAGCGTTTATGAATGAACATTTCGTTTGTATCAAAATCGACCGGGAGGAGAGGCCGGATATAGACCAGATCTATATGGAAGCGGCCCAGATGCTAAATGGGTCCGGAGGATGGCCGCTGCATGCATTTGCACTTCCTGACGGCCGGCCCTTCCATGCCGGGACTTATTACCCCACGCATACCTGGATGGAAGTGCTGACACAAATCAGTACCTACTATTCCGATAGAAGGTCAGAGGTAATAAATCAGGCAGAAATGATTACGAAAGGGATTAATAAACCTGTTCTTCCGGCTTTTCCCATTGGAGAAGAAAAACATCCGGACGAAACGCTTTTCAATACTTATATCCGCACTCTAAAAACCTTTATCGACGAGTTGCATGGCGGGCTAAAAGGAGCACCAAAATTTCCCATGCCCGGGGTCTGGGAAGCCCTGCTGCTCCATTATTATTTCACACACGATGTTTCCAGTCTCACCGCCGTGGCTACCACATTAAAATCCATGGCTGCCGGAGGAATATATGACCATGCCGGAGGGGGTTTTGCCCGCTATGCCATTGATGAGGAATGGAAAATTCCCCACTTTGAAAAAATGCTTTACGATAATGGTCAATTAGTCAGCCTTTATGCCCATGCCTTTCAGTCAACCGGAAATGAAGCTTATAAAAGGGTGATCGAGCAAACTCTCCGGTTTATTGAGAGAGAAATGATGCAACCTGACGGAGGCTTTTATTCCAGCATCAACGCCGACAGTGAGGGAGAAGAAGGGCGGTTCTATGTGTGGAGCAAAAAAGAACTGGAGACCTTGCTTACACCAGAACAGCAAACGCTGCTCTTCACTTATAGCAATATTACAGCAACGGGTAACTGGGAAAATGGAAAAAACATACTTTGGTTCCCCCCGCTCCGGGGTCATCATTTTTCAGGCCATGAAGAAATTCCCGATCAACAGCAATCGCTGCTGGCCGACGCGTTAAAAATGCTTTTTGAAGTTCGCAGTCAACGGGTAAGGCCTTCCACTGACAAAAAAATTATCACTTCCTGGAATGCCATCATGCTACAGGGCTTTATTGATGCATACCGGGCCACAGGAAACACGCACTTTCGTGAAATCGCATTAAAAAATGCGCTTTTCATAAAAAAACAATGTATCCGCAGCGATGATTCCCCCTGGCATAGTTTTATTGAAGATTCAATACCTATCGAAGGATTTCTGGAGGATTACGCCTTTACAGCCTCCGCTTTTATCGCAATGTATGAAATTACTTTTGAGAAATACTGGCTGGAAACTGCCCGGAAGATCATTGATATTGCCATCACCAGTTTTTACGACAAAACGACCGGAATATTTTATTATACCCGTGACGACAACACCCTGCCAGTGGAAAGAAAGCATGAAATAACCGACCATGTAATTCCATCCTCCAACGCTGAACTGGGCATTGCCTTACTAAAAGCAGGAATCCTGCTGGGCAACAAAACCTATATTACATTAAGCGAAAAAATGGCCATCCGGGCCAAAGAGCTTCTGCATAAAAGCACCTATTTTTTTGCCAACTGGTCGCGTTTATATGCTTTTCATGCCTATTCACTGAAAGAAGTTGCCATAATGGGCGAAAAAGCACTAATAAAAAGCAGTACGATGCAACAAAAATACTTCCCTGATTACTTGTACAGCGGAGGTGTGTATGAAAACCTCCCGGTATTAAAGAATCGCTATAAAAAAGGGAAAACCACATTTTATATCTGCAGGAATAAAACTTGCGACCTGCCGGTTGAAACTGCTGAGGAAGCGATGCAAATCATGCTCCGTGACTTTGGAGAATAGAGGGGTGGAAGAATAAAAATTTTGCAATGGGGAATAAAACGATTGAGATAAAACTGGCCCCCGGATATACGGAAGAGGAATTACGCCAGACCGTACAAAAAGCCGCCAGGGTAAAAGAATGCAGCTACCGAATTCTCTCGAAAGGATTGGATGCACGTAAAAAAGAGCATATTCACTGGCAATTGCGGGTAGAAGTCGTTGCGGATTCCCTTCGCGGAGCTACTCCGTCTCTACCAGAAGCATGGAAGATACCGTATAAAAAACGTACTACGAAAGTAATAGTGGTTGGTTCCGGGCCGGCTGGTTTTTTTGCTGCCTATGTATTGCAGCAGGCAGGGTTTCAGGTAGCGCTGATCGATCGCGGGGCAGAAGTGGGCAAACGGGCCAAAGCGATTACCACTTTTGAGAAAACCGGAACATTTGATCCACTGGGGACCTATACTTTTGGGGAAGGAGGCGCCGGAACCTTTTCGGATGGTAAGCTTACCTCACGGAGCAAACACATTTCTCTTGAAAAAGCTTTCATAGTAAACGCATATATCCATGCCGGAGCCCCTGAGGAAATCGCATGGCTCACACATCCGCATATTGGAAGCAATAACCTTCGGAGCGTAGTAAAAAAACTCCGGGAGGAATTTCAGGCGCTGGGAGGCACTGTGCACTTTGAAACCTGCATGGAAAGTATAGAATCAGAAAAAGGAAAAGTAAAAGCAATCCACACCAACCGGGGGGAATTCGCGGCCGGATATTATATCCTGGCACCCGGAAATTCAGCCTATGATACCTATCGGATGCTGATACAGGCCGGAGTTCCTTTTCAGACAAAGAACTTTGCCATTGGCAGCCGGGCAGAACATCCACAGGGACTCATCAACCTTGCACAATGGGGTGTGGAGACACTGCCGGGAGTGAAAGCGGCTGAATACCGTTTAACGGCACAAACCGACAACCAAATACCGGTTTATACCTTCTGTATGTGCCCGGGTGGAATCGTAGTGCCAGCTACTGCCTTTGAACACACGAACCTGGTGAATGGCATGAGTTATTATAAACGCAATGGCATTTTTGGCAACGCAGCGTGTGTAGCCGGTATACATCCTGACCAGCTTGCCGGGAAAAAAGTAACACCGCTGGAAGCATTGGAAAATCTGGAAAATCTGGAGACCCGTTTTAAAACCTACACAGGTAATTTCTCAGCACCTGCCATTTCAATCAAAGACTTTCTGTCGGGTACGATGCCGGAAAAAATACCGGAATCCAGCTATCCACTCGGGCTTACTCCTGCACCCTTGTACGATCTTCTTCCTGTAGTGGTAACAAATGCACTGAGAGAAGGGCTGTTGCAATTCAACAAAAAACTCAAGGGATACGACCAAGGCATATTACTTGGTTTGGAAAGTAAAACATCCTCGCCGATTCAGGCCCAAAGAAATGACAACGGGAACTCACCCGGATTCAACAACCTGTTTCTTGCCGGCGAAGGCAGTGGATACGCCGGAGGCATCATCTCGTCGGCTGCTGATGGAATAAAAGCCGCGATGGAAATCATCAGGCGATAATCAAAAAAAAAAAAATAACCAAAAAAGGAGAAGGGGAAAAAGGAGACCACCCGGGGTTACACCCCGAAGCATTTTTAAAACTCCTGGCTTACCTTAACATAACCCGGATAAGCGATCGAACGGGATCCCACATTAATGGAGGGTTTGATTCGAAGTTCCAGACGACTTGAACCCGAATCCTTTCCCGAAAGGTTCATAGCCAGATTCACTAATTCATCCAGCCCTTCACCCGACAAAACGTCACGCAGGTCGATCGTGGCACTGAACGGCACTACTGCCTGGCCTCCATTGGCGTCAACATAAACCCTATCAGTAACTAACCCACTGACCATATGTATGTTATCAAGATAAAGCTGCCAATCCATTCGGTTCATTGCAGCAGCTTGAGTATTGGGATTCCGAACTACTACATTCACATCCATCGAAAAAGGCAAACTCCCGCCACTCAGCGCAGAAGTTAACTTAAGCATCTCTGCAAGAGAAAAATCGCTGATCGCATTCTTTTCATCCAGGCTTACACCCAACAACGAAAGGTTTGAAATGCTTTCGTATGCAAATTCACATTGAGAAAGAGCTTCCATCTCACCCAACTGTTCTAAAATTGTACAGGAGGATAAAAGCATTATTCCAAGCCCCAGAACCAGCAGTATTCGTTTTCTATTC
>RZYD01000815.1 GCA_009930445.1 Bacteroidia bacterium
GGGTAGAAGAACAGGTATCCATAGCCTATTTTTTGCTTTGCATAAAAAAAAACGGTAACCCCGCCAATGCCGGGATAATAATACGCAAAATAGTAATTAAACTGATTGCGACAAGCGTTTCAGCGGGGGCCACAAGGGTAAAATAACTGACAATAACCGCATCACGCGGGCCGATTCCTGCAATAGAAAGGGGCAAGGCTCCGGCCAGTAACGCCAGCGAACAGCCAAAACCCACTTCAAAAATTCCGGGATCCACCGAAAACATTCTAAAGATTACATAAAACTCAAGAATCTGTATGGCCCATAATGCCAGCGAAATAAGAAGAAAAAGCGGTAATCTCCCGGCAAGGTACTCCAATGAATTCCGGATCCGAAAATAAATCCCGGTTTCGGGCTGCTTTACTACCCAATTTGGGCAACAACGTTCAAAAAGCTGAAATACTCCCTTCCGGAAAAGAAACAATACGATAAACCCCACGATAATTGTAAGACCAAGAATAACGCCCACACGATGTGCCGCGACATTCAGCCCGACTGTAGCCCCGATCCAGATCAGCGAGGCAGTCATAATAATTACAATGGAAAAAATATCCAACAGCTTCTCAATAAATACAAGCAAAAGCACCGGGCATTGCATATTAAATTTTTTCATCCACGGCACCCGTACTACCTCGCCCATTTTTCCGGGAATAATCAAATTGGCACTGTAACTCCCTACAACCTGTTGCCAGGAGGAATAAAAAGGAAATTTTATCTTGCCAATAATGGCCGACATCCAATTCCAACGTAAAGTAGCAACCAGAAGCTGAGGAATAAAAAGAGCCAGAAAAAGAATAAACCAATACGAATCAACGGTTCGAATGGTTTTTGTCATCACCGGAATATCAATATTTCGGTAAATAAAAACCAAAATTACAATACTCAACAAAGTCGATATCAGTAATTTAGTTCTTTTTGGTATTTTTTTACCCATCTGGAAAAGCGATGCTAAATCAAAAACATATTGGGCGCAAAATTAACTTTTTTTGCTG
>RZYD01000816.1 GCA_009930445.1 Bacteroidia bacterium
AAAATACGGTATTCCAGTTTGCCAGCGGCAGGTTGGGCCGGTAACTCCGCAATGAGCGCATCATTTTCATGGTGCATCTGATAACGTGTCCAGTGTTCTGCACTGTTAAATTTGCGAAAAAAGTAATAGCCCCGCATTGTTCTGCCTGTATCCGGAATGGATACGATAGCATCCTTATCGTTATCGGCACTGGTTGGAAGTTTAACCTGGATCGTTTTCCCGTTCATGAAAATAGCTGCTTTCTGCGGATAGGTAGGGCCAGTAGTACGTTGAAATACAGCAATGGTAAGCATGAGTACAAACGAAACTACCCATAGGAGTGTGGATTTCCAGTTCATGGTGATTTTTTTTCAAATAACGGTAAAAATTAGTAAAAGGTTCTGATTCTTGAAAAATTATTAAAGCAGGTAGCCATTTTTTATTGTAATTTTGTTGTGAAAAATTATTTTGTACTGCCTTAACATGAGGGGATTGATCGTAAAAATATGTTTTAAAGTGAATAATTGTGCTGAAGTATAAGGCGATTATTCTGGGTGTATGGCTTGCCTTATCCGGTACTGTGCTTCTGAACGCTCAGGAAAGTATAGGGTTGGTATCAGGCAATTATGCAGGCATCAATGGAGCCCTACTGAATCCCGCTTCCCTGGTGAATTTTAAACAATACCTTGATATTCAGCTTGCTGCCGGGTCGGTTTCCTTCGAAAATGATTACCTCTATTTTCCGGCAGCGGAATACCGGTCCCGGGATCTTTTTTCACTTCATCCCATAATTGGTGATTTTAGTCAGCATATCAAGGGGTCGGATAAGCAGGCCTCCCTGAGTGCCCGTGCTTCTGGTCCCGGATTCTTATTGGTTACAGGAGATTTTGCTTATGGCTTTTCTGCCGCTGCACGCACCATGGTGAGTTTCAATAAAGTGCCGGAAAGCATGGCTAATTTTGCTTATTTCGGTCTGAATTATCCCCCGCAACTTGGTGTTTTGTTTACGGAAGATGATTTTTATGGCTCCGGCATGGCCTGGAATGAATAT
>RZYD01000817.1 GCA_009930445.1 Bacteroidia bacterium
ACAGGCCGCATGGTTGTTTCAGGCACTCACTGTAGCCTATCCCAATGCTTTCAGTTATATTGCCTTTACCGGCCAACAGTTGTGGGCCGGAGCCACGCCTGAACCTTTCCTTCTTTCCGGTGCCAAACATTATTATACGGCATCAGTTGCCGCCACGCGAAAGGCGTTGCCCGGGCATCTGCAAATTGCCCAATGGAATACCAAAGAGCTTGTTGAACAAGCTTTGGTTACTGAATTTATTCAACGCACATTGCAGCATGAATCTATCTATGGCGTCGAAATGCAAGGGCCATCCCCGGTTCTTGCAGGGAACCTGATCCATTTGAAAACGACTTTCCGCATTCCTAAACGAAATATTGAAAACAAGGTAGTTTCGCTTATTCATCGCCTTCATCCTACGCCCGCTGTTTGTGGAATACCCAGAGATGAGGCGTTCCGGTTTATCCTCAGCCAGGAAAAGCACCACCGGGGGTATTATTCCGGATTTTTGGGCCCGGTGAATCCCGATTTTTCTTTCCATTTGTTTGTGAATCTGCGGTGTGTACAACTACGTTCTGAATCATTTGTGCTTTATATGGGAGCCGGTATAACCGATGCTTCTGATCCGGATCTGGAATGGGAGGAAACCGGATTAAAAAGTGAGACATTGCTTTCGGTAATAGAACAGATATCGACGGAAAATATATAACTTGCCAGGTCATGAGCAGTCATCTGCAACATATCTCAAATTTGGCCCTTCTGTGCTTGCAACATGGAGTTAAAGAGGCTGTAATTACACCCGGATCGCGTAATGCGCCATTGATTTCCGCGTTCACCCAACAACCCGGCATCCGGTGTTACAGTATTCCCGACGAACGTTCAGCGGCATATTTTGGGTTGGGTTTATCCCTTGCCTCCCAAACTCCGGTGGTTATTTTATGCACTTCGGGGACAGCAGCGCTTAATTTTATTCCGGCAGTGGCCGAAGCCTGGTATCAGCATGTACCCCTGATTGTAATTACTGCCGACCGACCACCCGAAGCCATTGAT
>RZYD01000818.1 GCA_009930445.1 Bacteroidia bacterium
TAAAAACAAGCACCCGAAGAAATTATATCTTTGTAGGCAAGTGCAATGCCTATGGAACGAAATGAAGCCCGGTTAAGGATTCAGGAATTAACCCAAACGCTGAACAAACATAACTACCTGTATTACATCAAGGCGGATCCGGAGATTTCTGATTATGCATACGACTTTATGCTAAAAGAGCTGGAACAACTGGAGTTAAACTTTCCCGAATTCCGGCTTCCTGATTCGCCTACTTTACGCATTGGCGGTGATATTACAAAGAATTTTGAACAGAAGGATCACGCTTCGCCCATGCTTTCGCTGAGCAACACCTATTCGGAAGAAGAATTGATGGAGTTTCACCAGCGCACCGTAAAATTACTTGGAAGCACACCGGAATATATTTGCGAGCTAAAATACGACGGGGTGGCCATAAGCCTTACCTACGAGAACGGCCTTCTTTTACATGCACTGACACGAGGCGACGGCTTGCGTGGCGACAATGTCACGACCAACGTTCGCACAATCCGGACCATTCCGCTCCGATTGCACGGAGATTACCCAAAGCGGTTTGAGATTCGGGGTGAAATTATCATGCCCCACAAAAGTTTTCAACACCTTAACGAAACCCGGATGAATGAGGAACTGGCTCCATTCGCAAACCCACGGAACGCGGCAGCAGGCACTTTGAAAACGCAGGATTCAGCGGAAGTGGCCCGGAGGGAGCTGGATTGTTTGCTCTATTTTATTCTGGGAGAAGAACTCCCCTATTCCAATCATTATGATAACCTGAAAGCGTCAGTACGCTGGGGTTTTAACATTCCAAAAACAATGACCCGCTGCCACACGCTAAAGGAGGTAATGGAATACATAAAAATTTGGGAGAAAGGGCGTTATGAGTTACCTTATGCCATCGATGGGGTAGTAATAAAAGTAAATAATTATTCTTTGCAGCAGCAATTAGGTTTCACCGCGAAAACCCCCCGATGGGCCATTGCCTATAAATTCAAGGCAGAACGAGCCGCGACCATTTTACGTGAAATAACCTAT
>RZYD01000195.1 GCA_009930445.1 Bacteroidia bacterium
GCAATCCGCGTCAGGGCCTCTCAGCGCCAGGGTGTGAAAAAGGAACGGGAATTTCTTGCACATAAGCAATGGATTTTTTTGGATGAGGTGACCCGGGAAGAAGGGCATAATACTTCGTCGGTGAAAGGCCGGTAAGATAAAAAGTGACTTTCTGTTAAAAAAAACCGGGTTGCTGTTTGCAGGTTAAAAAAAAGTATTAATTTTGCGCACGCCAAAGGGTTTGTTCCTTACCATTATTCCTCCTTAGCTCAGTTGGTTAGAGCATCTGACTGTTAATCAGAGGGTCGCTGGTTCAAGTCCAGCAGGAGGAGCTAAAAATCAGGCAGTTACATCGTTAAAAATGCAGCTGCCTTTTTTGTTGCCTCTAAAATGCCTTTTTTGCTGCGTTTTTCCCATGATTTTGCTGTGAAAAAAAGGTTGCCCTTTTATGAAGCAACCTTTACGTTTTTGATGTGGCTTTTCCTTATTGTTTCCCGGATAATTTCGGGGTTTGCTATGCTTTCTGCAGGCTGTATTTCCTCCATTAATTGTGAACAGACGATAATAGGTTTTCATAACGGGGTTCTGCTCAATGTGAAACACGACGGTGCAACAGCAGTAAAGGTCGCTTGATTATCGCGGCATGAGCGTAAAAAGCTTATCGCCGTTGTACATCACCGACTCCTCGTTGTTTGTGAGCGTAAATCCGATCAGTTTATTATATCCACGATCTTCGTCCCAAATGCCGGTATTGGAACATCGGATGGAATAGAAGGGATTTCCTCTAAGAAGTGGCTCCGGGTCGGGGAGATGCAGATAGACTGTGTAATCGCCTAAAGGCGCATCAATAGGAAGTCCGGCCTCTATGGAGAGGTTTATTTCACCAGGCAACCAAAACCGTGGGTCATGCTGGATGGGCAGCACATACGTATTACCATCTGCATGTTCGAGGATAAGTTCAGCTTCCCGGGGATTAAAAGGTGCCGCGTAGCCATCGTTCTTCATTGCAATGCGAAGGGTTATGGCGCTTCCCGGTGAGAGGTTTTTGTTTACGGTGGTGGAGTCAAGAAGAAAACGATATCCCAGACGCATAATAATATCCTGATAACAATTTCCGTCTTCCCAAATATTTAACACTCCGGTATGGTAATCTTTGTTCAGATATGACCAGTGAAAACGAGCCGTTTCAGTAAGCGCATTGTCGCATTCACAGTAAACAGAAGGATTACAGGTTTCACCTCCCATGCACACGAATCGTGTGTCCATCTCCAGATAATCTTTTTCAGCATAAATATTAGAATACGTACCATAATCGTTATGGCTTGCTAGGAAACAATCGTTGTGATGTCCGATACGTGCTTTAGGAATGCCCGAATAGGCCTCAGTTTCGTTGAGATAATCCGCCAGGGTAATGTTGAATAAATTGGTTTTGTATTTTGGCGTTCGCACCATGATCATCCGGTTTTGCGGCAATGCTTCCATCCAGGCATCAATTACCTGTTTACGTAACGGCCAGTCCGCTTCCGGATATCCAAAACTGGAGGTATAATACCATTCCCCCCAGACACCGATAAAACCGGCTTCTGCGAGCGCAATTACATCGCTGTTCTGCTGTAGAACAGGGGTTAGCTGTTCGATATGCTGAAGCACAATGTCGGGAGAAGGATCCCAGGGTTCATCATTTACGTTGCTTTTGTAGGCAAACCTTACGATGCATTTTAGTCCTGTTTCGCGCAGGTTTGTCATATTTTGTTCAATAATCCCCATCATCTGGTCGCTAATGGCTCCCTCCATAAACTCGCCGAGGTAATATATGGTGAGAACCAGCGAGACTTTATGAAAATTTCTTACAGTTTCCAGGGCGCTGACGGAAATTGGAGCGGCATTCTGGTTGGCTGTTCCCCGGTGGGTATAGTGGCCGCGTTCGGGATTAAAGATAATTTCATCCAGCGGTTCATAATGCTGCACATAATAATCCAGCTCCACAGGCTCCGGTTTGGGATCCTTGCACGAATGAAGTAATACCGGCAAGATGAGAAAAGGGATAAAAAAGAGTGTTGTTTTTTTCAGGTTGTCGATTTTCATACTGTTTTATTTAAAATGTTAATGGATCTGTGATGCTGAATAGGTGTAATGGCTCCGAATGTTGTGAGCCAACCTGTTCGTTTTATGGTCAAAATACAGGAGTAAAAGGACAGGGGTTTTTCCCCCTGTCCAAAAAACTAACTAAAACTAACTACATTCCGGTGCAAACGATTATTGAACCGTTATTGAACCATCAGTAAAATTATATTTTGCCATGGGATATAAACCGGCAGTCGGCAGACAGCCTGCATCAGCCCAGGTTTCTGTTTGATGGAAAACTCCAATGTTCAGTACGGTTTCAGAAAGGTTAGGAATCATCTCGCGAACGAGTGAAAATTCAAAACCAACGTTGCTGCCTACCGTTACTCCGTCGGAGACTGCAATGAGGCCTGACCCCAGCGGAGCAGTTTCTTCCCATGACCATTCGTCTGAGCCGTCAGGTCCGGTGTAATGATACATTCCGGCATCTTTTGATGTCAACAGGTCGCCCTGAATCATATAGTCGTGGGGCGTTGTCCACATCCAACCAATACGACCGGTGGCATTATTGTCATCGGCATCGATAAAAATACTGAACCAGGAGGCTTCCTGCCCTGGTTCTACCTCTACGTAAACATAAATGTGTACATCGTCGTGAGTTACTTTGAAGTTTTTCAATGAGGCAAATTCAGCCCCTGCATCGAGTGTGCAGATTGCATTCACGTCAGCCCAGTCACTCAGATCACCGTCGATGGTGACAGGAGACGCTGCGGCCACTTCAATGGTGACTACTTTTGTTACTTCATCGTCACCGCCTTCACCGGTAGCTGTGAGTTTTACGTTGTACACGCCATTTTCAGCATAGGTGTGTGTCGGATTGGCTTCGGCCGATGAATTGCCGTCACCAAAGTTCCATGCATAGGTTTCGGCATCTGTACTGGAATTGGTGAATGTTACTGTCATTTCATCTACAGTAAAAGAAAAATCAGCAACAGGTACCGGTTTGGTACATGACGAAAATGCGCTGGTGATAAAAATTCCTGCAGCCAGCAATGCAAAGGTGTAAAATAGTTTCTTGTTTTTCATAACATTTTGTTTTTGATGGTTAATAAATCATATTATTATGGATTTTGTTGTATTCCGCTAGTAAGGATTTCATCCTGAGGAATAGGAAATACAATTCTGTTGTCGTTGGGTTGAATGATTTCCGCCGGCTGGATACCGGGGTAAATGCGGTTCATAGGTAAATGGTTTCTGTAGATGTCGTGGGTTCTGTGGCCTTCAAAAGCCAGTTCAAGGCGCCGTTCATCCAGTACAATATCCAGTATGGAAGTATAGCCCATCATATGATCGGTACGGAAAAGAGCCTCTCCCGTCAGGCCGGCACGCTGGCGGATAAGATTAACGTCATCGAGGGCTTGCTGGTCACGGCCTAGTTTGGCATTGGCCTCTGCGCGGTTGAGAATAACCTCCGCCAGGCGTAACATTACCGGGCTCGAAAGCATCGGGTCACCGTTCTGATAGGAGAACTTTTTGATATAGACTCTTGGGTAACTGTTGCGCTCCGACATACGGTACCCGAGTTCCACATCCTGTCGTTGTGCATTAACCATTATGTAATACGTGGTGTCTGTCCCGTTGATCTCTTCGTTTACAAAGTGATCTGTCCCGGCAAGTGTATACACCCACTTTCCCTGTTCTTCATCGCGGGTTACATTGTAATGGATGTACGAAAGGTTATTGTTGTCATCACTAAGCTCGGTGTAACTGATCCAATAGGTTGGATTTCCTTCATTATCATAAATATACTGAGGCCAGATGAAAGCGTGGCGCTGATCTTCCGGATGTTTTTCCAACAGGTCAATGTAAGTTTTTGACGGATATACTTCTCCCCAGCCAATTCCATCTTTCAGGTACATTGATGCGATGGAAGCCTGTGCTTTATTGTCAACATCGGTGTGTTCAACGCAAAAAATTGTTTCTGTTGAACTGATGGCATTGGCAAAATAGCTGCTAAATGTGGAAGTGGGTTCAAGCGCGGATGCGGGTTTCAGCTCAAGAACCTGGTTGGCGTAATCGACGGCCAGTTGATTTTCACCCCTGTACAGATAAATTCGTGATAAGAGGGCATAAGCAGCGATTTTGTTGGCGAACGAAGGGCCCCGGTCTTCATTCATCAGTTCTGCCGCTTTCTCCAGGTCAGTGAGGATTTGATCGTAGACTGCTCCGACAGTAGCTCTGACCGTTTCGGTTGGCGCTGAAGAAGTGCGGATAATTATCCCGGGGTTTGCGGGTCCATGTGAATAGGGCCGGGCAAAGATTTTCACCAGTTCAGCATGCATTAAAGCCCGTAGAAAGTAATTTTCTCCCAGAATCTGGTCACTGGAGCTACCCTGACCTTCCTCCACACTTTCAATTACAATGTTGCAGCCATTAATAATTTTATATCCGGCCCACCACAGGTAAGCGACATTCGAAAGGGTAGGGTCATGAAAGTATGTATTTGCTTCATACAGTGGGTCGGTGGTACGTCCGCTAAGCGAGATGTTATCACTGGGGTATTCTGTCAGATGATTATGATGACGAATGAACGTATTGGCGGTATATTCCACCCCCTTGAAGTTCATAATGTCTTTTAACATCGAATAGTTGCCGCTTGTAGCATAAACTGCTCCCTGCGGGTCCTGCTTCAGCTGCTCGGAAGTTAAACTGTCGGTTGGAGCAAGGTCCAGTTCGCAGGAAGAAAAACTGCCTGCAAGTACCATCCCTGAAATTGCGAGTATAAAATATTTTTTGAGTTTCATAAGCATATCTTTTAGAATGAAATATCAATACCAAACATTAATTGCCTGCTGATAGGATAATGAAAAGAATCCAGTCCGGCCAGCGACCATGCCCCCCGGGCCAGGCTAACCTCCGGATCCATGCCGGAATAGCCCGTAAATGTGAAAAGATTGTCGCCGGAAACATAAAGCCGCATAGTGTTGAGATTCATTTTTTCCGATATCCGCTTCGGCATATTATAGCTCAATGTTACATTTCGAACCCGGAGAAAACTTCCATCTTCAAGGTAACGGGAGGAGGTTTTATTCGACGA
>RZYD01000819.1 GCA_009930445.1 Bacteroidia bacterium
TGAGATGGTCTAAAAGTACTGGACAATATTTTATACAAACATAATTGTATTTGTTGAAATGAGGGGGTCCGGGGGAGACTCATAACTTTGGATATTTGTTGATAACTCATGCTGCCCTCCTGTATGCCTTTATTGGCGGGATATCCCCGATTGATGAATGATCCCGCTTTTCATTGTAATAGTTGATAAATTGTGTACAAATCTCATGAAGTTCCTGCCCGGTTTCAGGATGATGCAGATAAATACTCTCGTATTTGATCGTTCGAAAGAAACGCTCGATAAAAACGTTGTCAGTTGCCCTGCCTTTTCCATCCATTGATATTTTGACCGTTTCAAGACTTTTTACATAATCAACATATGCATCTGAAGTAAATTGACTACCCTGATCAGAATTGATGATTTCCGGCTTACCATATCCTGAAATGGCAGTTTTCAGGGTATTTACAACCCATTCAGCTTCCATCGTATTAGACAAACTCCAACCAACGATCAACCGACTGTAAATATCCATTATCGCTACCAGATACATGTACCCTTTTTGCATGGGAACATAGGTGATGTCAAGTGCCCATACCTGGTTGGGGCGACAGATGTCAAGATTGCGCAACAAATAAGGGTATTTGTACCTGGCAGGATCAATTACCGTTGTTCGTGGTCGACAGTACACCGTTTTCAAACGCATGATTTGCATCAGAGTACGAACATGATACCTTCCGGTATTATAACCCAATTTCCTAAGTTCTTTGGTCATTCGCCGGGTACCTCGGGTTGGATCTTCCAGGTACAACATGTCAAGCTCCTTCATCAGAACCAAATCTTTGTCGCTTTTCGTTGACGCAGTGTAATAAAGTGTACTGCGCGGTATGCCTAACAGATCGCACTGATGACTTAGACTGGCAGACCTTTTATCCTTGTTAATCATTTTTTTTCGTATGGATAAGGGTATCATATTAACTTTTTTTTTAACCAGTTGATGTCCACGGTCAATTGACCGATCTGTTGTACCAGATTTTCTTTTTCTTTTTCAA
>RZYD01000820.1 GCA_009930445.1 Bacteroidia bacterium
TAAAGACGCTTCCATCGGTTAAAACGCCATCATAATCAAAAATAAAAGTAGTAATGTTTTTCAATTTTTCTTTATAGTTCGTCATGATTCTGGTTTTCCGTTTTTCGATTACTAATCTTTTCTGTCAGGTTCTTATATAACTCCAGGTATTCAGGTTTGTTGCCCAGGCATTGAATATGTTTCCCGATAATCAGCGTATCCTTTCGTTGGGCCGGTCCGGTTTGCACTTTTGAAGGTGATTCTGTCATCACTTTCTGAGCGGTCTCCATAATTAGCGGACGGATTAGATCCAGACTTAGATTTTTTTCGTTCAACAATTCTTCTGCTACCGTATAAAGATAATTCACAAAATTACATGAAAAAACCGCACTAATATGCAATGTAGCCCGTTGCGCTGAGCTAGTATGAAAAATATTTTTTGTAATAAGAGACGCCAGTTTTTCAACCCCAGGCATATCGGCTGCAGCGGCTGTTTCAAGTAAAAATGGTGTAGTGGAGAGATCGATAATTTTATGTTTATTAAAAGATTGTAAAGGATAGATCACTCCGACTCGGTCGGATGCCACCTTCAGAATATCCATGTCGAGTGAACCGGAAGTGTGGAGGAGCAGCGTACCCTGAAGATTAATCTTTTCGAGTACCTCGTGATAGGAATTATCGCGCAGGCTAAAAATAACCGCGCTGGCAGAAGCGTCTATTCCTGCAACATCCGCTAAGGGAGAGGCATCCACTTCGCCTGCCAATGTGACGGCGGCGGAATAATTTCGGCTATACACCTGCATTATAGGCACTCCGGCACTGTGCCACGCTCTTGCGAGGTGTGTGGCAACGTTGCCTGCACCTACCAAAACGATATGGATATTCTGTTTCATCATTTGTAGGTCAAATGTACAAAAAAAAGAGGTGGAGAGATTAGGCCCAAAGGCTAACAATTTCCAGGTGGTTAAGTACCTGTATCGTTGGCCGGAGTCAATTTCAGGGCACAGCGGGACAAATCCATTATGTGGGTCCAAACCCTTGGGCCGGG
>RZYD01000196.1 GCA_009930445.1 Bacteroidia bacterium
AGATGTCGTATTATCTTTGTCCAATCACGCATATAATTTGATGAACTGTATGATTGAAGAAGAGCCCAAAGAGACTATTGAGAAGATTTTTGATCTTTTGGATTGTGCTGAAGAATCTGATAATGATGACGAGGGTGTGTCATTTAGATGGAATAATATAAAATGGTATGATTTGTATGAGGAGATTGATTTCATTGAAAACGCAAAAAAGGTCTTAAATGATCGTAGAATTGGGCATTGTTTTATCCGGGTTGGGGAGGATATGACAGATACAGATATTGTAGATATCAGCTCCAATCGAGATGATCCAGATGAAGAATATAAGCCATTCTATGTAACAAGAGACATTTGCGAGTTTTAATTCTTAAACAATTTTAGCGGCTTAATAGCTTTCATCGCTATTAGGCCGCGATGATAAAAGTCCCGTTGTATTTTACCATATAAGAAAACACCAACAACAAACAACATACGGAGCATAAAATGAATATCGATCTTGTAGTTACACGTCATCAGGCTTTTGTTGATTACTTACTTAAACATAACATGATTAAACCTGATTGTCAGATCATCAAGAAAGCAACACCTGAGAATGTCAAAGGCCGTAATGTAATTGGCATTCTCCCGCTCTGTCTGACACAATACTGTGAATCATATACGGAAATGCGGCTTGATCTTCCGCATAAGCTGGCTGGACGTGATCTGGTTGTTGATGATTTCGAGAAGCATTTTAATTCTATGGGGACGTATCGGGTTTTCCCGTATGATAAGTTCAAAGAGAAAGAAGAACTCTTCCAGAATTTGATTTCGTATATTTGTGATTCCGATGGTGAGTGGGAATCTTTTAAAGAGCATCTTGAAGAGAACGGTGATCCATTTGAATATATCCTGTTTGACATCTGCTCTCACACTGGGGATTTCACGGATTTCTCTGAATACGTGTCTAAATACGCTGATGAGCGCCACAAAGATCGGTTTGAGGCATATATGGACGGATTAAAGAGAAATAACGCGGCGTAGATTGAATGCGGGGTTTAAAACCCCGCATTATTTTTATATTTATCATTGCATTATATAGAATACCTTATATTGTCTTCTTACGTCGATTTTGACGCGAAACATTCAAAGAAGGAGATTTATCATGAAGGCTATTGAGATTATCGCGAAGACAGACATGGAGATTCGTGAGGCTGAAGGAGATAAAGATATTACATGGGAACCGCAGGCCCATGAATTGATCGAGGAATTTGAGAAAGAGATTGTCTCTTGGGAATACTATTCCAGCGATGGCGATCTGAATTTTTACAACGAAGATGACGACCTCGTTGTCTCTCTTCGTATTGAGGAGGACGAAGATGGAAATCTCTTCGTCACCGGGGCTGAAGATCGTTAGATTAAATATGGGACGCGAAAGCGTCCCTTTTTATTATCTATTACTGGTCAATTATCCAGAAAAGTCCCGTTGGTTTTTACCTATATGGGAGTGTTGCCATGAACAATGTCATCACCATAAAACAAGATGATGTGAAAATCAGAAAACAGTTTGCAAGGCCAACGGCTATCATCAAAGATAAAACCAAGTATAAACGCAAAGAGAAACACAAGAATAGTATTGGGTGATGGTTTTATAGGTTTTATATATTTAATGTTGCATATAATATAACACCCCGTATTGTGTATTTACGTCGATTTTGACGTGAACAATCAACACAGGAGAACATCATGACCGAGATCAACAACGACATCATTAAGACCTATTGTGCATTTTCTGGAGAAGAATATCTCCATATCACCAGAAATGCTAACATGTGGATTGAAAACATCTCCTCGCAGATACCTGAGGCTGAGATTTATTTTTACAAGGATGAAAACGAGGAAATTTTCATGAACCTTGAATTGTGCGAGAATGGGGAATTTAGAGAACTTCTCCGTCCATTTTACGTAGAGAACAATTGCCTGTTCTCGTTGTAAATACAAATTTGGACGCGAAAGCGTCCATTTTTAATATCTATTACTGGTAGTAGTTTTATAGGTTTTATATATTTAATGTTGCGTTATATAGAATGCTTGTTATTGTCATCTTACGTCGATTTTGACGCGAACAATCAACAATGGAGATTATTATGCAGACTACTTTTAATGTGAACATGACGCCTGCCGAATTTATTCAGCGCATTTCTTCCGCATTGAACGATGCGGGAATTGACGAAGGTTGGTCCGTTGATGAGATTATTTTTTCCTCTCACAACGGAAAGGAGTCCATGACGTTGTTGTGTACCAGCGACGAACTCAATATTGTTGTCAATATCCTTTATGATGAAGGCCGAATTTCATAAGACCAGCATAGGGACGCGAAAGCGTCCATTTTTTGTTTTATATAGTAACAGTTTTACAGGTTTTTTATATTTATCATTGCATTATATCGAATACTTTATATTGTGTATTTATCGAAAACAAATCAACAAGGAGATTCATCATGGCCCGCATCAATTTCACAATCAATTTTTGCAAGATTACCGCAATAATTACATTTGCCGCATGTGCAATGCGCGTTCTGGAGATCTTATGAGATACCCGAATCCAAATAAGATATCCATAAATGACGTTTGGGAAACAAGTTCAGATGTGTTCTGGACAATAGTTCCCATATTATTCTGGCTTGTGATTATTTACGGATGGTTTCTTTTTTAACATTAAACATAGGAGATTCGTCATGGCTACCGCAACAGAGATCAGAAAAAAACGTGAAAGAATGGAAACCCTTCGTGCAATTGTAAAGAAACACCCAAAGATTGACATGGGAATTACAAACAAAAACAAATGCCCAGATAGTGAGGATTTATTCTTTATGCTGACCACAATTGATGATCTGGATGAATTTCACCCAAAAAGAAGATACAACGACTAATTTCTAATAATGGGGATCGAAAGATCCCCATTATACCACCAATATATTCTGGAAAAGTCCCGTTGGTTTTAACCAATATAGGAGTTATGCCATGAAGATCATTCTACCCAATGTGTTCAAAATATGCAGAAAAGAGTCTGTTAAATTTCAGGCTAGACCAACAAGAAATGGCCGTGCTTATTTCAAGACTGATATTCTGGTTTCTACGCCATGCTATTACAATTTAATGAGTGCATTTGGTATTGTGGTTGGAGTAAAGAGGAATAATATCACCAGACTTTTGTTTCGTCATTTGTGATGGTGTTAAAATAATAAGCATTTTATATTTCATATTGCATTATATAAAATGCTTATTTATTGTCTTCTTACGTCGATTTTGACGTAAACAAGAAACACAGGAGAATTACCATGAAGATCGAACACAAATCCAATTTGCCACAACTCATTGAAAAAATCTATAAATATGGGGATGGGGGGCTTGATTTTGACATTGTAGACGCATCATCTACAATTAATGCTATTGATGCCATTAATATGAACATTAAACAGAAGAAATTTATTCTCTATGCCATAAAGGATAAAAAGAATCCTGTATGGACAAGAATAGAAGTTTTCTTTAAAAGAGAGGAAGAGAAATACGACCACTACTGGATTTGTAAATTCAAATTTGAAATATAATTACCAGGGGACGCAAATGCGTCCCTTTTTTATTACATAATACTGGTAGTAGTTTTGTAAGTATTATAAATTTAATGTTGCAGATAACATAAAACCAGATAATGTCTTCTCATGGAAAGGGGAATTTCTCCCCAGATAACAATCAACAATTGGAGGCTTATCATGTCCATTGAAATCGAAATCATCGTCACCCGTCACGCCGCTTTGATCAAATATCTCAAGGAGATTGGCCTGGCCACAGACAACACGATTGTTGTTTCACATGCCACCCCAGATGTCGTCCGTGGGAAGAACGTTCTTGGAGTGCTCCCACATTCTTTATCGTGTCTTACAGAGACATTCACAGAAGTACCCCTCAATCTCCCCCCGGAGATGAGAGGGAAGGAGTTAACCCTGGAGGATATGCGGAAATATTCTTCAGATCCTGTCACATACGTTGTGACAAGGGTTTAGTAAAATGGGGGATCGAAAGATCCCCCATTTCAATAGCCTTCATCTCGGCTTTGTAGCGATGACTTTATAGAAAAGTCCCGTTGGGTTTTACCATATATGATAGGTGATACTAATTGGTAATACTGCCAGTATATTCTGGAAAAGTCCCGTTGGTTTTTACCATATATGATAGGTGACACCATGAAGGTATCACTAGAGAAGTATGCCAACCTACATGCGGTTTTAACTTGTTGTATAGTTGTTGCTTATTTTATGGTGATACTTTGTTTAAAACTATTGCTAATGTTTGAGTTTTGGTTTTAAATAATTAACACTAAAACTAATGCTTGAGTTTTGGTTTTAAATCTACGCCATGCTTGTTGTAGTTTTACCGTGGTTATATCATTGAAGGTATTTTAAATTAAATGTTGCATATAATATAATGCCCTATATTGTTATCTTAATGCGATTTTGCAGAACAGGGAACAATGCGGAGGCTATTATGTGCAACATCAAAATGGGTCATTTGGATGCCAGCCTACAAGATTTCATCATCGCAAAAGACGACGAAATAACACTGGCGCACACTCGATCCGCGTCCATGTTCCCATTAGGGGATGGGCAGGCTCTATTTATAAGAACATCATGGACGCGCCATTCAGTGATGATAGACATTATCATCACAGACAGCGGCTTATCTGTCGATGAGGCGTTTTATGGCATTTGCGAGAACATGGAAATAACGGGCAAATGCGGCCTGAAAGGATTGTCAATGGCGATGTCCTTGATCCAGGAGATCATGAAGGGTATCAGGAAAATCACGATTGTTCCATCTGACGATAGGCGTGAGAGTGCTTATCGTAGATTGGAAAAGATCGGGTTCCACCACACCAGAATTGGAACATACGTCTACGAATAGGCGTAAAGCCTTTAGTAAGATAAATATACATGCTAAAACCAGAGCATTCAATATAGATTCACGCCAATAACCAACCATGCTATTTTCAAATATAAATAAAAAATAAAACTTTAAAATAAATGTTGCATACAATATAGAACTCTATATTCCTGTTCTTGTGTGCATCTGGGAATTCTCCCAAACAACAATTC
>RZYD01000197.1 GCA_009930445.1 Bacteroidia bacterium
GAAATCCAGCTTTTCCCTTCATCACTGGAAATATGCACATAACGGAATCCCGTACCATGCGTACGACTGTTTACCATCCATGCGCCATTGGCAAGCTCGGCAATTTTTGATTCGTCACCCGGTGTTAACGGGGTATCCAACAAATACCAATTTCCACCATGGTCATCACTACCAAAAACATGAAGGCCATTAGTCAGATTCACAAGTGTATGGAGCAACCTTCCATTCTGGGTTTGAATTCCACGTCCGGAGGTAATGAATTTAAAATCATACTTCCACTCCGGTTTCGATATTTGTGCGGTAACATCCTTTGGATCACTCCATGATTTTCCATTATTAGTGCTTTGTATTACCCGGAAATAGTAGACATCCTTCTCACGGGTCAAATCCATATAGTTATAAAACAAAAAGACAATGCCGGCTTGATGGTCGACGATCAAAGAAGGATCAGAGGCTGACTGGCCCAAAGGGTAATCGACTACGGTTTCGCAATTCGACCAGGAGGCTCCGTTGTCGGGGCTTCGACGAATTACAATATTAATATCAGGGTTTGAACGTAAATCGTCGCAGGAAGGAACGCGCTCATCAATAGCAGCAATCAAATCTCCATTGGGTGCTGTGCAAATTGCCGGAATACGGTAACATTTTGCGTCTGAGTCCATTCCCGGTTGAAACAGCGTTGTAAACCCGGAAAACACTTCGTCCCCATAGCGTTTCCCCTGCTGCGCACAACCCGTCAAAAACAATAACACTAAAAAAATAAATAATAAATTTTTCATACCCATTATCATAATTATAACCGTCGAAACAGAACGAGAAATCAATAATTATTCATCAAAAAAAGCCTCAGGGATTAACCTTATTCACCGATCAATTGACGGGCTCGTTCAATCAAATCATCAAGATCGTTCTTATCCGATATCGACTCCTTACCGATGAAGAGGGTCATTTTCGCATGGCGAATCACTGCCTTTTTATGTTCTGGTTTAAGGGCAAATTCATGAATGATGGTCAAGACTTCCATTAAACGGATAATCACCGCAGGGCTACCCAGAGAGAACTGTCGGATTTGAAGAAATGCAGCATTTAAAACCCCTTCAAAATCCAGTCTGTTGGCAATAATGCGCAACTGTTGCTGTTCATCCATCCGGTATTTTGACGGAAATTCGACTTGTGCGAGGTAGCACAGGGTGGCGGTCAGGTTATCGATACATGCGATGGCTGTATAGGGATCATTTACCCCGGGAGAGAGGGCCCGCATTGCAATTTCAACCATCTGATGAATGGAAAATTCCAGATCCTGGTGGGCTGTTTTTGTTCTTCCAATCACAAAAAGAAAAGAAATCTTATCCACAAGGTTTTCCCCGGAATTATCCTTCAGGAATAATTTTCCAATCTCCATACCCGCGACAAGATAATCACCGGGTCGGTAAAAGAGTTCAAAAAGGGCATCTGCGTTTGATACTGTAGTAAGCAGCTTCTGGCTATCCAAATATTGAAAATAACCACTTCCGGGGCTTTTTACAGAAACGATAACGGGAAACGCTGATTTTATTTTATCGACGGAAAAATCCACCGATTCGCTAATTTCATTGCCCATTTTTTCGGGAAATAAAACGGTAACCTGCCGGGAGATAAAGGCGGAAATATCGGCGATCACTTTATCCGCCTGTATACTGACGGCAGTATGATGAATAAAAACGATGAGAAGCAGGATGTTAGCAACAGCTGCAAGCAGTGCAAAAAGAATAGAAAGCGAAGGGACAAAAGAATAATCACTCGTTTCCTTTATAGCATTGAGTACAATAAGGCAATACAGATAAGTAGAGATATAGGAACCCAAAACGATCTGGTTGAGCCGGATATACATAAAGTTTTTTATGAGCCTCGGTCCCAGTTGGCTGGAGGCAAGCGTTAACACGACTAAGGTCACAGAAAAAACCGTTCCGGCTACACCAATCATTGCCCCGGAAACGGTAGAAAGAATACTGCGCGCCGCATCAACACTGTTAACAAAAAAATATCGCCCCAAGCCCTCCTGCGATAAGGAAACAACAGCATCGAGCGTAATAAATCCGATGGCCAACAAAACAGAAAACAAAATAATAATCACCGGGAAAAACCAAAATGTAGCCCTTAATTCATTCCAAAAGAATAACAACTTTCTCATAAGGCTGGTTACGGTAACAGAATAACCCGGATTAGAATAAACTACTATTTTTCAATGCTTTTCTGGCGTCTTCGTGGCCTTTACGTATCAAGTCACCCACCTGACGCATATCGGAGCGGTTAAAATCATCTAATCCGGGTTCAATCAACAAATCAGCATCCCGGGTATAATATTTATCCGAATGTTGCATGAGGTAGTGAAAACTATTGAGAATAACATCCAGGATATTACCTGGTTTTTGGTAAGTATGCCGGGCATTTAAATCGACTCCGATAACAGTCTTAACGCCCAGTTCGCGGGCGGTATGAATGGGTACGTTTTCAACAATTCCGCCATCCACCAGCATTCGGTCGTTAATCACCACTGGTTTAAAGATTCCCGGAATACAGGTACTGGCCATAACCGCTTCGGCAATGGATCCTTTTTTCAAAATTACGCGATCCCCGCTAGTAACATCCGTGGCCACAATAGCGAGTGGAATGCGGGCATCTTCAATATTTTTATCACCGAGGTGATCAATAATCAAATCACCCAACTTATCATTGGATAACAAGCCATACCGCGAAAGAGAAATAGCAGTGATATCGATCCATTTGAGTTCAGATGCTATGGCATTAATCTCCTCCCAATTTTTCCCAAAAGCAAAAAAAACCGCAACAAAAGCCCCGATGCTGGTACCTGAAATTGCATCGATCTTAATATTAAATTCATCCAGAGCTCTAAGCACACCAATATGGGCGGCACCTAAAACAGCACCGCCCCCGAGCGCTAATCCAATATTTTTCATTTTTTTGATCAACAATTCTTTACTTTCCTACTCCTCCATTTGGCTCTTTAACGTCTCAATACTTTCTTGAAGTGCCATTTTCAGTTTTTCAATCTCATTCATTAATTCCTCTTTTTGATCTTCGGCAGCCTCATTATATCCGGCGATTTTCTCTTCCAAAAGTTTTTTCTGCTCTTCCAGGGCAATTTTTTTTAGTTTAAATTGAGCTTTTGCCTCAGCACTCAGCGACTCGTATTTCTCTTCCGCTTTTCCCATTTCCGCATCAATATTTGCAATCATTTCATCGATTACAGTATTAACATCGCCCATTGTTTCCTCTGCATACGCTTCGGTCGCTTCCACTACATCCTCCATTTCCGTTTGAATCGCTGTTGTGTCTGCTGTTTTATCACCTTTATTGCCGGCTGATGGGCCACAGGCAAACATTAACAGCACTGTCATACCAAGAATAAATTTCATAGCAGTTTTCATTGTTTTTAATTGGTTAGTTTTGCCTACTCTTATGGATTTTCGGCTTACTCCTGTTTCTTTTATAGGATATGGATAAGACAGAGATCCATCCATTTCACCCAATCTATCTCCAAATATAACGAATATTATTCTATATGGTTTAACAAAACTGTCATTATTTATCATTACATACCTGTGCATAACCTCCAGACAAAGGGATCACTTGCAATTCTTGCAGCATTTATCTCCTGTCTTTCAAAAAAATCCAGTAATCAAGGCTTAAAAAACAGTAACGGTAAATAATCCACCAAAAAAAATTATTCCATTATTCGTTTTACCCATTTCATTTTATTCAGGTTGTAGGGCGGATATTTCAGGTTTGGTTCAAACCAAAACGGTTTGTACATCATACTTTTATAGTGTGAGAAAGCATCAAACCCTGCTTTGGCATGATAGCTACCAAGGCCGCTAAACCCAACCCCGCCAAAGGGTAAATGGCTGTTTGTCAGATGCATCACACTGTCGTTTACGGCCCCGCCTCCAAACGATAATTGGGTAACAATTTTCTTTATTGTTCGCCTGTTTTTTGAATAGATATAACATGCCAACGGTTTTGGCCGGTTTTTTACTTCCCGGAGTATTTCATCCAGGTTAGTAAAAGAGAGAACGGGCAGAACGGGTCCAAAAATTTCATCTTCCATTATTTTATCCCCAAACGAAACCTCAGTCATTACAGTCGGGCTGATAAAACGGGACTCCCGATCCATATTTCCACCATAACAGACTTTACGGGAATCGATCAGGGCACTAAGGCGGTCAAAATTTCTGGTTGTTATAAGCTGTGTATAATGATGGGGAAAAGGAGCGGCAGCTTTAGGATATTTATCCAGTTCTTTGAAAAGTGCCTCCAGAAATATTTTTTCCACTTTTTTTTCCACCAACAGGTAATCGGGAGCCACACAAGTTTGCCCTGCGTTCAAAAATTTTGCCCATGCAATACGGCGGGCTGTTGTTTGTATCGCGCAGTCGGAGAACACAAAAGTCGGACTTTTCCCTCCCAGCTCCAGGGTCACAGGCGTTAAATGCTTCGCAGCCGCCTGATAAACCAGCCGCCCCACCGGAATACTTCCGGTAAAAAACAGCTTGTCGAAACGGTGTTCCAACAGTGCTTTAGTTTCTTCTACACCTCCTTCCAAAACATAAAAAAAACGAGGATCAAAGGTACTGTTAATCAACGATGCCATTACAGCAGCGGTTCGTGATGGCAATTCGCTGGGTTTTACAATAACAGTATTTCCGGCAGCCATTGCTGAAATAGCCGGAAGCAACGATAACTGATAAGGATAATTCCATGCGCCAATCACCAAAGCTACGCCCAGCGGCTCAGGAATGATATAACTTTTAGCTGGAAAATTTGCGAATCCTGTCGGAACCTTTTTTCTGCGGCTCCATCGCCTGATATGCAAAACCGCAAGGTTTATTTCATGGTAAACCATGGCCAGCTCAGAAGCATACGTCTCAAATTCCGATTTTCTAAAATCATCATAAATGGCTTTATACAAAATCTTTTCGTTTTCTTTGAGAAGAGCATGCATTTTTCTGAGCTGTTCAATTCTGAACGCGATATCCTTGGTCTGATTTGAGTTAAAAAATGCCCTTTGCTGACTTATAATTTGCGCTGTGTTCATGGTTTCACGTTATGGGTTATCG
>RZYD01000198.1 GCA_009930445.1 Bacteroidia bacterium
CTGGACTGAAGCGGACTATGGCTTTAGCGCAGCCATCAGCTACATCCTCGAAATGGATCTTGCAGGGAATGCATTTGCTTCTCCCATCACACTTGCCACCGTAAACAATGCACTCACTACCACACTCACCAAAGGTAGCTTAAACAGCAAACTAATTGCGGCAGGAATTGCGGGAGGTGCCACCGTTGATGTTGAGTTTAGAGTCTTATCAAAAGTAAGTAATGCCGTGGAGAACCTGGCCAGCGAACCACTTACAACCAATGTAACCACTTATCTGGTGATTATCGATTATCCCTTGCTGAATGTCCCCGGATCCTATCAGGGCTGGAACCCCGAGGATAACACCACGGTCCTCTTTTCATTAAATTTCGATGAAAAATATGAAGGATACATCAATTTCCCGGATCCAAATACCGAATTTAAATTTGCAAAAGGTTCATGGGATGAAAACTGGGGTGATACCGGAGCTGATTTTACCCTCGATCCGGGTGGGGATAATATTATCATTGCAGAAGCCGGATATTATAAACTTAATGCCGACCTCAACAGTCTGACCTACGAATACCTGAAAACCGACTGGGGTTTAATTGGTTCTGCCACTCCCGGCGGATGGGATACAGATACCGACATGATCTACGACACGGAGAGCGGTGAACTTTCCGTAACGATAAATTTGGTAGTGGGAGAAATTAAATTCCGGGCTAACGACGGATGGGATCTGGATTATGGTGAAACAGATCCACCAACAGGATTCCTGACGAAAGGTGGAGCCAATATTCCAATCTCAGAAGATGGTAATTATACAGTTACTCTGGTACTCAATCAGGCAAATTATACCTATCGTGTAGTAAAAAATTAGTAATTATACAATAACCTTAAAAACAGGCCCGGTCGAATTGCTGTCGACCGGGCCTGTTCATTACCCTTCATACCGGTCACATGTCAAGTTCAAACTGCAGTTCTGTGCCGTTTCCAGCGCTGCTGGTAATCGTTAGATGACTGCTGTGTTTTTGCAATAATTCCTGAACTAACAGCAACCCTACGCCAGTTCCCTTCTCTCCGGCTGTGCCCGTACGACTCGTATTCTTCCGGCACAGAAGCACTTCATCCACCATGGCCTGATCCATTCCTATACCAAAATCAATGACTTTAATCGTAACTTTTTGTCTGCATTCATTTTCCACGGCCTGAAGTACAATCGCACTGTCCGGGTACGAAAACTTGATGGCATTGGAGAGCAGATTTAAAACAATCGTACGAATCATATTTCGGTCGGCAAAAGCAAACACCGGTGTTTCCGTATAGGTAATTTTCACACCTTTTGCCTGAGCCCTCAGCGTATTCAATTCAACCAACTCTGAAAAAATTTGCGCTATATTCAATTTTTCAGGGGTAAAAACAGAATTTCCCGAGGTAACGCTGGCCCAGGATAGTAAATCTTCCAACAATTCATTGATTTGCAATGATGAGCGTAATACCGTACCGATAATTGAACGTCTTTTTTCCTCATCAAATGCATCATATTGACTATCAAGCAATGAGATTAATCCAAGCATACCTGCAAAAGGGCTACGCAAATCATGAGAAACGATGCTTAGAAAACGTGTCTTATCCTCCACAAGCATCTTAAATTTTTCTTCCGATGCTTTTAACATCACTTCAGACTTCCGTCGGTTGGCCACCTCAACCTGCAATTTCTCATTTAAACGTTTGGTAATTCGGTATCGTTTAGCCAGTGCGATAAAAAGAGCGATATGCACCAACAATAAAAAAAGAATCATCAAAATAAAAAGATTACGCATATTCCTTTCAGTTTCCAGAACAGCAATCTCCTGTTTTTGCTCCTGCATGATTAAGCGTGACTCCACTTCCGATATTTTCTTGGCTTCCTGATCCGAAAATATTTCTTCCTGTAAAGAAGAATACTGCGTTAAATAGTCATACGCCAAATCGTTGCGGCCGATAGTTTTATAAAACTGGTTCAACGCTTGTAATATTTTCAGGCGCAAAAGCCGTGCATTCAATTGTCGTGCATTTTCCTCTGCCCGAAGGAGATATTTTTCGGCTACCGAATGATTTCCACGGGAAACTTCCCATAAACCCCTGTGATACAACACGGCTGCAACGCCATAATTATTGCCGGTTTGCTCATACACCTGCTGCGCCCTGCCAAATACTTCTGTGATTGCCCCGGGGTTAAAATCATCATGAAGGGAAGAAATTAAAACAGCCTTATTGAGCAATACGTTGGCCTGTTCTTCGGAATTATTCAGTTCCTGATAGAGTTGCAACGACTTATCATAAAAGGGAAGCGCTTCTTCATATCGGCCACTTGCATGATAAACTGAGGCTATAATTCGCAGCGTATAAGCAATTTGTCCTTTATCATTCAACTCCTCTTTTATTTTAAGTGACCGGTTCGCATAATCCAGTGCCAGTTCATAATATCCCATATCCAGATTCACAACGGCAATATTGGAAAGGCAATAGGCAATACCCATAGTATCATCCAATTCGCGAAAAACAGTCAATGCTTCCTGATGATAATCAAGTGCTTTGCTAAACTCCCCCATTTTTCGGTAAAGTACTCCGGTTTCATTCAACAAAGCTCCTTCGATTTCCGGAGTTTTCAGGGTTTGTGCCAACAGAATACCTTCCGCAGCAAAATCAAGCCCCTTAAGGGGATTAATATTGCGATACAACGACGATAACTGAAGGCATATCTCCATGCGTTTGGCATCGCGTGAATAATAGTAATATTTTTCAAGGCTATCAATTTGAGCCTGTTGGCAGAACCCATGGAAGGATAAAAAAATAATCCATAGAAAAAGCAGGAATTGCCGTATCCTAGTTGCTTTCATAGGTAATAATATAAGCGGTTTGAGGTTTAATCCTGAATCGATCAAACACAATATATGAATTATCAATAATATTGATCCCATCGACGGCACCAGAGAGGCACTCGGCATAACGCGACCCATCGAAAGGTACAACATTATTCCCTTTATTCACTACCACCATCACCCGTTGGTCACCTGAAATCCGAAAATATACGTACACTTCATTCTCCGGCAGAAAATGTATTAATTTACCCCTATGAACAGCATCCGATGATTTACGCCACTGAAGAATATTCTTCATATACCGTTGTGCATCCACTTGATCGTCGGTTAATCCTACTCCGGAAAAAGCATTCCGGGAATCCTCCTTCCATCCTCCCGGAAAATCTTCACGGATAAAACCGTGTCCTTTGTTTTTTTCTCCATGCATAAGCAACTCGGTTCCATAATAAATCTGTGGAATTCCCCGGGTAGTTAAAAGCAGAGCGATGGCCATTTTATAGGAAGCAAGCGAACCTCCGGAGAGATAACTAAAACGTTCAAGGTCATGATTATCCAAAAAAATAAGATTATTTTCGGGTTGCGGATAAAGAAAATCCTGCGCCAGGGTATAATAAATTCGAAAAAGGCCGGTATTCCATCCTTCATCTTCATGAAGCCCTTGCGTTATTGCACCATAAAGTGGAAAGTCAGTGACAGACGGGATATGGCTATTATAGCCGAAACCCAATCCGTCGGAAAATTCCTGATAAAAGGCAGTAATCCCTTCCTTTTGTAGCCAGGCCTCACCAACAATCATAAAATCAGGATATTCAGAAAAAATCCGTTGTGCCCATTCCGTAACCATTTCTTTATAAGAATAGGGCTGGGTATCTAGTCGAATACCGTCTAAATCGGCATACTCAATCCACCATATCGTATTCTGTATAAGATAATTACGTACCAATGGATTGCGCTGATCCAGATCAGGCATGTGATGATCAAACCATCCGGTCAGCATTACATTCTGATCATAAACACTGGCATGCGGATCGGCAATCACTGAACCCCGAAAATTTGAGGGCGTATATTCCGGATGTTTATGAATCCAGTTTTCGGAAGGTAAATCTTCAATAAACCAGTGGTATAGGCTGGCATGGTTGAGAATATAATCCATGATAACTTTCATCTGACGTGTATGACATTGCGCCACAAGGTCAACATAATCGTCATTCGTACCGAAACGAGGATCGGCTTTATAATAATCGGTTATGGCATACCCGTGATAGGAATAATCGGGATTGTTATTTTCCTGAAAAGGGTTCAGCCATAAAGCCGTAAATCCCATGCTTTCAATATATTCAAGATGTTCAATAATTCCTTTAAAATCGCCGCCATGCCGGCCATTAGCATCAGCACGGTTTGCCTTTTCTTTCATTTGAGATGGAGAATCATTATCGGGATCACCATTGGCAAAACGGTCGGGCATCAATAAATAGAGCACATCAGCTGGTGAAAACCCTTTTCTTGCTGCACTTCTCGATCGGCGCGTTTTTAGTTCATAATTTATTGTTATGATTTCACCGTTTAACGGATTTCGGAAAACCAACGGAACAATACCCGGCGCGGCTTCTCCAATTTGTAAGTTGATAAAAAGATAATTGGGATTAGCCACCCGGATCACCTGGTCAATCTGTACCTCTGGATGCTGGCTCTCCACAGCCATGACGGAGATATCCTCCCCATGAAGCATCACCTGAAGGGAAGTGTAATGCATCCCTGCCCACCAAAATGGGGGTTCGATATGCAGGAAAGGAGAATTCTGGGCCGCAAGAGCAAATGAGAGAAAACAGACGAACACTACCAATAAAATCTTCTTCATATCGTGTTGGTTTATTATTTACACAAATATATAAAACACAAAACGATAAAGATATTCATTTCAAAAAAACTTAGCTTTGCAGTATGGAAATTTTAACCGTAACGGCAGGTGTTTTGCATAAAGAAGGCAAAGTGCTGTTGGCTCAGCGAAGAAACGATACTACACCACGCAGCGGAAAATGGGAATTTCCCGGAGGGAAATTGGAGACAGGGGAAACAGTGCAGCAAGGGCTAAGACGCGAATTACATGAAGAACTCTCCATTGATGCCAAAACCGCAAGGTTTATCACGGAATATATTCACCACTACCCTGACAGAACCATTCGGCTGATGGCCTTTCATATTGAAGAATTCGAGGGGGACATTGTACTTCACAGCCATCAAAAAATGGAATGGGTAGCTTTGGGTGACCTGGC
>RZYD01000199.1 GCA_009930445.1 Bacteroidia bacterium
AGCGATGAAAGATATTCTGCATACGTCACTATTTTGCATGAAGAATTAATTCCTGCCATGGGCTGTACAGAACCCATTGCCATTGCGTATGCTGCTGCTATGGCACGGAAAATTCTGGGAAAAACTCCCGGGAAGGTTGTAATTGAAGCCAGTGAAAATATTATTAAAAATGTGAAAAGCGTTGTTGTTCCCAATACCGGCAAACTTAAAGGTATTGAGGCCGCTGCTGCTGCAGGAATTGTTGCCGGCGACGCGGATAAAGTACTGGAGGTAATCTCCAGGGTTGCGGACGAGAAAAAAAAAGAAATTGCAACGTTTCTTAAGGAGACAGAAATCACGGTTCAAACCGCTAAAAGTGACCTTATTTTTGATCTTATTGTGCATGTTTATTGTGGTGATGAATGTGCTGCGGTTCAGATTTCTCATTATCATACAAATATTACAAAAGTAACAAAGAATAACGAAACCGTACTCCATAACGCGCATTGTGACGACCTGAATACAGCTCAAGCGACCGATCGCTCCTTCATGAAAGTGGAAGATATTATCGACTTTGCGGAAACTGTAGAGATTGATGAGGTCAGAGAAGTATTAGAGCGCCAGATAGCGTTTAACACAGCCATTGCAAAAGAGGGTATTAGAAACGACTGGGGGGCCAACGTAGGATCGACGCTGTTGAAAGCCTGGGGTGACGACGACGTGAAGGTTCGTGCCAAGGCCATGGCTGCTGCGGGCTCCGATGCCCGCATGGGTGGATGCGAATTGCCGGTAATCATCGTTTCAGGAAGCGGGAATCAGGGGCTTACTGCTTCTCTGCCCGTGATTGAGTATGCGAAAGAGCTCAACGTAGATCAAGACAAACTCTATCGTGCACTCCTGGTATCAAATCTTGTAACAATACATCAAAAAACAGGTATTGGTCGTCTCTCTGCATATTGCGGAGCCATTTGTGCCGGAGTGGGTGCCGGAGCAGGTATTACATGGATCTGTGGCGGTGGATTTAAAGAAGTGGCCCATACCATTGTTAATGCGTTAGCCATTGTTTCAGGCATTATTTGCGACGGGGCCAAACCATCCTGCGCCGGTAAAATCGCAACTGCGGTGGAAGCCGGTATCCTGGGTTATCATTTGTACAAAAATGGCCAGCAGTTCTACGGTGGAGAGGGAATCATTGTGAAAGGCGTTGAAAATACCATCCGTAACATTGGACGTTTGGGCAGCGTAGGTATGCGCGAAACCGATAAAGAGATTATCCGGATTATGATGGGCAAATAGTCAACAAGGTTGCCGGAGTGTTATAAACAACAGGAACAGCCTGTTTGATCTCAAAAAAAAGAATAACCTAACTTTCATGAGCGCTGTACCACGAAAAGGCGGTTATGACGCTCTTTAGCTTCTGGCGGATTATTAGGTGTTTACAACAACGAAAACAAAAGAAACCCCAAGAATTTTGTAAAATAATATAAAATTAATGGTTGAAAAATTAACCTATACGCTGATGTTGTATTACAAATGTATAGAAATTATCCTACTTCCAACGAAAATGTTTCATACTTTTGTAAAAAGCAGTATTTCTTATGTTTCAGAAAATTTTTTTATATGGAATTCTTTCGCTCCTTTTTCTTTGGGGGAAAGCGCAAACCCCTGAAGCTGATACTGCAATTTTACTCCACGGGGTTGAAATAGAAGCACCTTCGGAACACCCGTATGCCCGTCCGGTTAACCTGATTACCCGAAGTGAGCTGGAACAAATACCCTCCACCGATCCCGGAAAAATTCTAACCACTATTCCCAACGTGAGTGGCGTCAGAAAAGGGCCGGCTATCCTTGATCCGGTAGTCAGAGGTTTTCGTTCGGGTCAACTCAATGTACAGCTTAATGGAGGAATGTTGATTGAAGGTGGATGTCCGAACCGCATGGATCCTACCTCATCCCATATCGCCCCGGAACAATTACAAACCATCCAGGTTCTCAAAGGGCCTTTTGCCCTGCGCTACGGACCAAATATGGGCGGAGTGGTCAGGATGCTTACAAAAAAACCCGCTTTTGCCTCTACGCCAGGTTTTAATGCCCGATTAACCCAACGCTTCGAAAATAACTGGCCCGGAAACAGCGAGGCCATTGAAGCCGGATACGCAACTCAACATTTTAGTGGAAATCTTCATGCAGGCCAAAGTAAATATGGCAATTATACCTCCGGAAGTGGAGAAAGCATTAATTCGGCATACAATAAATACCACTATGGAGCGGCCATTGCACTTCAAAACAACACAAAGCATACCCTTACCCTTTCGGCCGACGGAAGTCATGGATTTAATGTTCACTATCCTGCCCTATCTATGGATGAACGTACCGATGATACCTATTTCAGTTTGTTGGAATATTCGATAGTTCAAAAAAACAAGCCGATAGAAAAACTTTCGGTTAGCCTGTGGCATTCCACCGTACACCATGTCATGGATAATAAAGAACGACCATTCAGCGATACCACCGTGGCGATATCGGATATCCATACTTCAGCACAGGGATACAGAATTGAAGCCGCATCCACAATCAAAGGCATCAAGGCCTACCTGGGCAGTGATGGGTTCTACATCACCAAAGACGGCCAGCGAATAAAAACCATGATTCTTCAGCCACCTGTAAATGGAGAAATACCGGACAAAGCGGAGGCCCTATGGAATAATGCAAATACACTGAATGCTGGAATTTTCACCGAACTCTCGAAACGTAACGCGGATTGGTTCTGGATGCTGGCCGCACGGTTCGACTATAATTACGCAGCCTCAGGTGATATTCTGGTGATGCGGCCTGGAACACCTGAACCCTATGCCGTAACGGCAGAAAACACGATTAGCAACTTTTTGAACTGGAGCACCAGTGCAGGCATTACCCGTTTTTTTAATCACGACCTCTCTTTGGGTCTCTCACTAGGACGCGCCATGCGTAGCCCCGATATGACCGAACGGTTTATTATCATGCTCCCCGTGGGCTATGACGCTTTTGATTACCTGGGAAATCCAGCACTCCTTCCTGAAATCAATTACGAGGCCGATCTGACAATTAACAAACAGGGGCCAAAAGGAGACAAGCTATCGGGTGGCGTCTTTTTCTCCTATGTAAAAAACTATATCACGGCCAACCGTATTCCGGAAAAACCCCTGACAGCAGATGTATTAGGGGTAAAACAGTTTATAAATGGTGAAGCCGCTTTCCTGCGCGGATTTGAAGCCACCTTTTGTACACACAAAAACCGACTGATCGGGGTGAATTGGTATGCAGCCATTACCTTTGGTACTATCCGTAATGCTGAACAAACCCTAATCAATTCTTATGGCCAGGTAACAGGAACAACACGGCTCACCACCGATGCCCTACCCGAAATTCCACCCTTCGAAACTACACTCAACCTCTCCGTACCTCAAAGAATAAAAAACTTTACTCCCATTCTCTCATTACGCTATGTAGCAGCACAAAAACATATTAGCCGTGCCTATTATGAACAGGAAACCCCGGGTTTCCTGCTGATTAATCTCTTTGCAAGGCTAAAACCCACTAAAGAAATAACGATTAACGCCGGGGTCAATAATCTGCTCGACACCGGGTATTATGAACACCTGAACCGACGTGTTATCGGCTCCACAGTTAATCTGCCCGAACCGGGAAGGGTGCTGTTTGTACAAATAATATTCAATTGGAAATGAAAAAATTAAACCTTGTTTTGCTCCTTTTCGTCTTGCTTTCCGGTTGCAATAAATCGCCGGAAATGCATCACGTAACCTATGAGGCAAGCGAGGCCGTCTCCACATTACATATCAGCTATAAAAACCCTGATGGCGACCTCATTTCCGTAAATCCAATATTTAACAGCAGCGAAGATCTCTGGGCCGTGGAAGGAATCTTCCCGGAAGGAGAAATAGTATATATTTCAGCTACCTACGATGAAGAAGGCGGCACACAGCGAATTCGCATTCTGCTCGATGGTAAAACACTCAAACAAGCCGAATCGCGATATCAGCCCGGTGAAGAGGGTAGAGTTACACTCGCTGGCGTTGTGCCCTGGTCAAAATAATTGCCACCTTCATTGTGCTTCTTTTCATTAGAAAAAGCCCCCTTTCATCGCGACGCTTCAGGCCTGCAGTACCCCAATAAATCTTTATCAACGGCTTGACTTAACATAAAAATAAGCCATCCCTTCTAACATTTTATCGTCTAAAACGTTATCATAATATTAAATATATAAACGAACATATATAGTTGTATATATATAATTAAATTGCATTCATACAACGAAATAAAACAATTAGAAACAATATAAAACGATTGATTTATGACAAACTACAAAGAACAAGCACAAAACGTTTTTGCCTATATTGGGCAACTGTCAAAAGAGAACCCGAAAATTGCAGAAGGGTTCGTTACGATGCATAAAGCCACGGGAGAAGACAAAAGCCTGTCGCGCAAGCATAAAGAATTAATTGCATTAGGTATTTCCATAGTGATTCGTTGCGAAGGTTGCATTGCTTGCCATGTGCAAGGGGCAATTGAAGCAGGAGCGACAAAAGATGAAATGGATGAAACGATCGGTGTTGCTGTGGTTATGGGGGGAGGACCTTCCCTGGTATACGGCGACAAAGCCTCGAAAGCAATAAAGGAAATGATGCAAAGCTAAAACATCCGTTCTTATAACAAAGCGGCTATCCATAAAACGGAGATGCCGCTTTTTTTGTTTCTATTCATTCCTGAACATTAAATAACCGGTTCCTTATTAAAATCGCTGTGTGAGGAGTTCAAAGGCCTTCGGAGGTCAAAATAATCAATCCATTTCAATACAAAATCCTAACCCATAAAAAATCCAATAATCCTGTACGATATCCAAAAATCAGCCTCCGCTGGAAAACCAGTCAGCTCCAGTTTCCCAAAAAAATACAAATTAATTTTGATGTTAGTTAATATTAACTACCTTTGTGCGCTGAAAAACATGTAAAACAAAAAAAGGAAAAAAACATGAAACTGGTCAACGTACTTAAAATAATCGGATTTGTGGGTACCCTTTTAACCTCCATCCCGCTGTTTGCACTCTACATCAAAGGCATCAAACCGGGAAACCCA
>RZYD01000821.1 GCA_009930445.1 Bacteroidia bacterium
TCTTCAAAAAGAGCCATAACGTCATGGAGATGGACGAATGACCCTTCTACCTTATCGATTTCGGAAGGGCGGGCAAAAATTTCGACAGGAATTTCACGCGCCACGCCCTGATAATTGTCGGAATAAAGTTCATAAGATCCGATGGCGATACTGGCGAGGTAGGTAGGGATCGGGTGTTGAATTTGCCAGTGCCAGGTTGTCATTCCTTTTCCATTGGGCACGCGGGAGAGCAGAACTCCGCCACTGGTAACTGTATATTCTTCGCTTACTGTGGCGTAGATATCGTACAGCGCACGGTCGGTAAAATCATCCACACAGGGGAACCATGCCTTGCCCAGATTATGCGGTTGTGACACAAAACCAACCCCCAGGTTAAAGGCATAATCACCACTCCAGTGAAAACCACCCCAGTCTTCATGAAAAGGATGGCCATGGTAATATACTTGTACCGTGTATTCAGTTCCTGCTGCGGCAGGTTGTGTAACAGGGATGCGTAAATCGATTCCCTGATGGGTGAAATCATCAATGCCTTGCCCCTCCACGAAAACGGAATCAACGGTAAGGGAGAGCAATTCCAGTGGTATTGCAGTCAGGTTATCCGATAAGCTTATCAGGCTTAAGGTAGTTACCGCTGAGAATTCCTGCGTTGAAAAATCAATATCCGTCAGATGTATTGTATAATGTTCGACATGAATGCTATCGCCGGGTGTAACGACCCGCCCTCCGAATGCGTCTATAAAAAAGTTTAATATGACACAAAGAATAAATAATCTTTTCATGGGCTTAATTCGTATTAATCCACCAAAGGTACAAAAGAATCCTTTAATGTCAGTGTTTTCACCATGATTGTATACCTTTGTGTCTGAAGCATTTTAACCACGGAATAATCCTTAAATTTTTAATAGAAGAAAAGAATGAGAAGTGTTTTTTTATTATCCTGCCTGTTTCTGATGGTTAGTCTGGTGAACGGGCAAAAAAACTGGACCCTGGAGGAGTGTATTACCTATGCGCTTGACCACAA
>RZYD01000200.1 GCA_009930445.1 Bacteroidia bacterium
ACAAACCAAAAGCGTTTTTATTATGGCAAATATTTTTGAACAGCAGGTAAATGATTTTATGGCTAAAGTCATTGCCAAAAACCCAAGTGAGTCTGAATACCATCAGGCGGTGCATGAGGTAGTCGAGTCGTTGATTCCTTACATCGAAGAAAATCCGCAATACAAGGAAGCAAAAATTCTGGAGCGTATGGTGGAACCGGAAAGGATTATTATTTTTCGGGTTCCCTGGGTCGACGATAAAGGCGAAATTCATGTCAATCGTGGATTTCGGATTCAGATGAACAGTGCCATCGGCCCGTATAAAGGTGGTATACGTTTTCACCCGACGGTTAACCTCGGTATCCTGAAGTTTCTGGCTTTCGAGCAGGTTTTCAAAAACTCACTTACCACCCTGCCAATGGGGGGAGGAAAAGGAGGCTCTGATTTCGATCCAAAGGGAAAATCCGATAATGAAGTAATGCGTTTTTGCCAGAGTTTTATGACCGAACTTTCAAAACATGTGGGTGCCGATACCGATGTCCCTGCGGGTGATATCGGTGTAGGGGGTCGTGAAATTGGTTTTATGTTCGGACAATATAAACGGTTACGTAATGAATTTACCGGTGTTTTGACCGGAAAAGCCCGTGAATGGGGTGGGTCACTGGTTCGTCCTGAAGCTACAGGATACGGTGCCGTATACTTTGCGCAGGAAATGTTGAAAACACGCGGAAAATCATTCGAAGGACTAACCGTAACAATTTCCGGCTCAGGAAATGTAGCGCAGTTTGCTGCACAAAAAGTGATTCAACTGGGAGGAAAAGTGGTTACTTTTTCCGATTCTTCAGGGTTTATCTACGATCCGGCTGGCATTGATACCGAAAAACTGGAGTATATTATGTGGTTGAAAAATGTGAAACGTGGCCGCATTAAAGAATATGCCGATAAGTATAGTTGTGAATATTACGACGGACTACGCCCCTGGGGTATTAAATGCGATGTAGCATTGCCCTGTGCCACTCAAAATGAAATCGCTGAAGAAGAAGCTAAAACATTAGTGGCCAATGGGTGTTTCTGCGTTTCTGAAGGGGCGAATATGCCGACGGTGCCTGAAGGGGTAATGGTATTTCTGGAAAATAAAATTTTGTATGGCCCGGGAAAAGCTGCCAATGCCGGCGGAGTTTCTGTCTCTGGCCTCGAAATGACCCAAAATTCCATGCGACTCTCCTGGTCACGTGAAGAAGTGGATAATAAGCTCCACGAAATAATGATTAATATCCATGCGACCTGTGTGAAGTATGGCAAGAAAGACGACAAGTATGTCAATTATGTCGATGGCGCAAATATCGGCGGTTTTGTTAAAGTCGCTGATGCCATGCTCGCTCAGGGAATTGTGTAATTAATACGTTCATCTTACCTTTTTATCGTTGAGGGTTAGCTTTCGGGCTGCCCTCTTTTTTTTATGAGTGGTACTGAACCAGTATCTCCAGAAATCGGGTTATGGCCTCTTCCGGAGTCGCCCATGAGGTAACCAGCCGCACTGCAGTTTTGTCTTCCGTTATTTTACTCCAGCTATAAAAATCAAAGTGCTCCCGCAGGGTGGCAATAAGCCCATTGGGTAAAACAGGGAAAAGTTGGTTTGTGCGGGAGGAGGAAAGAAAGGTATACCCATTTTGTACTATAGCCTTAGCTATTTCCTGCGCCATACGGTTGGCATGCCGCGCATTCACCATATAGAGATTTTCGTTAAAAAGTGCCTGAAACTGAACGCCCATAAGCCTGCCTTTGGCCAGTAACGCTCCCCGCTGTTTCATGATAAACCGGAAATCTTTTTTTAATGCAGGATGGTTTATGAGAATTGCTTCTCCGGCAAGTAACCCATTCTTGGTCCCGCCAGCATAGAAAACATCCGTGTAGCGTGCCAGATCCTCTGGCTTCAGATTTTCTCCTGCTGCTAGTGCATTGGCCAGCCTCGCCCCATCGAGATACAGATAAAGCCCCAGTTGGTTACATGTTTCCCGTAACGCTCTCAATTCATCTCCCGAATATACAGTCCCTAATTCCGAACTGTTGGAAATGAAAACCATACGCGGTTTTACCATGTGTTCGTCCGTATGCTCCTTTACGGTACGCAACAGGTCTTCCGGCAAAAGCTTTCCGTCGGTTGGTTTTACGGAACTGATCCGGTGCCCTGTGGCCTCAATGGCTCCGGCTTCGTGTACAAAAATATGCCCCGTCTCTGTTGCAATAACCGCTTCGTGGGGACGTAACAAAGCACTGATTACTAATAAATTAGCTTGCGTTCCGCCCGAAACAAAGTGAACCTCTGATGTTTCGGAATGAAAAAATTTCTTTATCTGTGTGGCTGCTTCTACACAGTAGTCATCCTCACCATATCCTTCCTGCTGGCCCTTGTTTTTTTCCAGCAGAGCCTGTAGAATCGACGGGTGTGCTCCTTCGCTATAATCATTTTTTAAACTATACATAATGGCACTTTTTGCAAAAGTACGGCTTTTTGGCAATTTTCTGTTTTAACCCTTTAGGATCGCGTTTCGCTAACTATTTTTTTTACCTTTAACCATTGAATCGAATAACCATGAAGCACATAATTATTCTTGTTTTCTTTGCGTTGTGCGGTGTCACCCTGCCTCTTTTTGCCCAGAATCTGCAATTGCACTACGATTTTGGTGAGGCGGATGACGGCCTTGCGAATGCCGGAAGAGATTATTTTACCGGCACCTTCGAATTATTTAAGCCCGATCCGATGGGTTCTTTTTTTATGTTTATGGATGTGGATTTTAATAAGGAAAATAAAGGTGCCTCGCTGGCTTATTTTGAGATTGTCCGAAAAATCACCGTGCATAAAAAAACCGGGTTAGCTGTTCATGTGGAGTATGACGACGGCACACCGGCGTATATACAACGTGCCTGGCTGGCCGGTTTTTCCATACCTCTCAAACTGGCTGGTTTTGAATGGAATACTTCTTTATTGTATCGTGCGAATAAAAACTCGCAAAGTCCTGATTTTCAAATTACTTTAGTGTGGTGCCAGCCTTTGCTCCAAAATAAGCTCCTTTTCACAGGCTTTGTGGATATCTGGCGTCAGGATGCCTTTATTCCCGGAGCAAAGCATATTGTCCTCCTCTCTGAACCACAGCTTTGGTTTGTACTATCGGAACATTTCGCTATCGGAACAGAGCTGGAAATCAGCAGAAATTTTTTCACCTTTGATGGCGATCTGGAATTTATGCCCACCGCGGGGATAAAATTAAATCTTTGACTACAGCAAGACAATCGGTGTATTTTGTTGCTTGACAGCCCTTTCGGGGGTATTCCGCAGACCTGACTGGGAAGCCATCCGATTCCGGTTAAGGAGGTGATTTTTTACAGGCGTTTGATCGATTCAAGTGCCATTGGGAGTGTAATGCTGAAGGTACTTCCTTCTCCCGGTATGGATTCAACTTCTATTTTTCCCTTCATGGCGGTAACAACCTTCGCCGTGATCGCCAGCCCTGCCCCGATTCCTCCAAATTGTCGCGTCAGGTTGTCATCGCCTTGTCGAAAAAGTTCAAAGATTAGTTGATGCTTTTCAGTCGGTATTCCAATGCCGGTATCACGGACGAAAAACCGGACAACGCTTTTTTCAATTACCTTAAAACCGTATTCAATTTCGCCGGTATGTGTATATTTTATTGCGTTATTAAAGAGTTTATGCAAAATTAGGCTTAATTTGGTGCGATCGGTGGTTAAGTAGCTCATTAATAATATTTTATCAGGAGAGAACCGTAACTTAATTTCTTTCTCCTTGCCTGAAGCCTTGAGTTGCTGCTCTAACCTTGACTTACTCTCCATATAAAACTCTAATCCTCTGAATGTTTGTAGCTGCAGAGAAATAAGCCCTTTTTCCATATCCGCAATCTGAAAAATATCTTCAATCATATTCAGCAGGTTCTTGCCACTGTCATGAATCATTTCCGTGAATTCGATGATGTCTTGCTCTGCTGTACTTGCTTTTATGATATCGCTTAATCCTAAAATATGGTTCAGTGGGGTGCGTAATTCATGGTTCATGGTAGCTAAAAACGCTGATTTGATCCGGTCGCTTTCTTCGGCCTTGTTTTTAGACTCTACCAGATTTTGGTGGTTTTTTTTGGCTTCTATGGCATTGGCAAAGTTATAGGCAATGGCTTTTAATGCATTAATGTCATCGACATGCCAGGTTCTGTATCCTTTTACGGAATCCAATCCCATAAATCCTAAAATCCTGTTTTCATACCGTAACCGGACTGTCAATAATGATTTTGTACCTCTTAATTTAAGGGTTTGTTTCAGGGATGTTGCTTCCGGGGGTAACGTGTTAGTATCCGGAATCACCAGAAATGCATTTGCATGGAGATGGTTTATTAACCAGGAATAATCGGCAACATTCAACGATGGAATATTTTTGGAATCGGTTTCTGTTTCGGGTGTAGTAAACTGATGCGTTTTTGTTAGTTCGGTTTGTGTGTTATTATATTGATAAAGATATATCCGGTCGGCTTCCAAAAATTCACCTGTCTTTTTTAAAGCATTACGTATGATCTGGTCGAAGTTTGTGTTTGAAATATTGACCAAATCACCGATTATTTCTGTTAATAGTTTTTCAAATAAAATGCGATGTTCGAGCTCCATCCGCGAACGTCTTAAATTGTCAATATCTACAATCGTTCCACTGATTTTTTTTATATTTTCGTTTTCATCCCTTCGGGTGATTTTTCCCCGAACCTGAATCCATCGCCATTGGTTATCATCAAATTGTACACGAAATTGAACCTGCAGATGTTTTGTTCTGCCTTTCACATGATTTACAATTTCGCGTAATACCCGATGTTTATCTTCTTTGTGAATGCGTGGGAAAAGTGTCTTGATCGCTGTTGCCGACACTTCGTCAGGGTTTTGCCCGATGATATCATAAAAATGTGGGTTTACAGTGAGTCGGGTGGTTTGATAATCCCATTCCCAGATTCCGGCATCTGCTCCAAAGATAACTGCTTCGAGCAATTCACGTGATTCAATAATTTTTTGTTTCGCCTGGTACTCTTTGGTCATATCCCGAAATATTCCCAGCGTCGAAATCTGTTCTCCCTCT